>JAXDJL010000222.1:0-4355 GCA_034665685.1 Actinomycetota bacterium
ACCGCGATCACCTTCTGGGGGGCGCCGGCTCTCTCGGCCCCCTCGAGCAATGCGTCCCGGTTGATGGCGGCGACAGCTATCACGACGTCGGCAACCTCCGCCGCTCGTCGCCCGAATTCGGCGTTGGCCTCGTATTGCTCCGTGCCGAGCTCGACCATCCCCGGGGTGATGACGATCTTCTTGCCTCCCGGCATCGCCTCCAGCACCTCGAGCGCCGCCGTGGCGCCGTCGGGATTCGAGTTGTAGGCATCGTCGATCACGACGACCCCGCCGGCTCCCTCGATGATCTGCAGTCGGTGCTCGACGGGCTCCATCTGGGCGATGGAGTCTCCGAGGTCTTCGAGGGGGAGACCGAGAGCGGAGGCCACCGCCGCGCCGGCCAACACGTGGCCGACGGCATGACGCCCGAGGAGGCGAGTGGAGACCTCGACGTGTTCGTTAGATCTCGTGTCGATCACACGCATCGTGGTGCCGGTCGCTCGCGTGCTCACATCGGACGCGGTGATGTCGGGTGTGCCCTCGGGATCGAGGCCGTAACGGACGACCTTCCCGGTGGTGGTGTCGGCGAGCGCCCTGACCTCGCCGTCGTCCACGTTCATCACCGCGGTCCCCCCCTCCTCGAGGGTCGCGACGATCTCGTACTTCGTTCGACGGATGGCATCCAAGGAGCCGAACGACTCGAGGTGGGCCGGACCTATAGCGGTCAGCACTCCGATCGACGGTCGCACCAAGCCCACGATCTCGGCGATGTCTCCTTCCCTGCGAGCGCCCATCTCTACGACGAAGACGTCGTGCTGTGGCTCGAGCAGTTCGTTGATCGTGCGAGCAACACCGAGTGGGGTGTTGAACGACGCGGGAGTGGCGAGAACCTTCCTCGACGCGCCGAGGACCTTGGCGATCGCGAACTTGGTCGACGTCTTCCCGTACGACCCGGTAACGCCAACCACGACCGGGGCGACCTTTTGCAGCTTGGCGGTCGCTTGCTTGATGTAATGGTTGTTGATCGCTCGCTGCACGGGGGTGAGCAGCCGATCCGCCAGCAACAACACCTGCGGCACCCCCAGGAACATGAGGCCGAACATGACCGCGCAGGTGATGAGATCCCAGGGCGTTCCGAACGACACGTGCACGATCCCCGATGGCACGAGTATCCCGAAAGCCGTCAGGGCCGTTCCCAGAACGATCGTCCGCCACGCGCGTCCCGTCATCACGAGCGGCTTCTTGGCATCCTGGAAGGAGCTCAAGAACAAGGAGCGGCGCGGAGCGCCCTTCACCCAGTCGCGGAACCAGTGTGGCTTGTAGCTCTCCATCTGGAACACGTGGAACGCGCGCCGTAGCCGCACGTACTGCCACGCGGTGAAGGCCGGCACCAGGACGTAGATGATGAAACGCAGGACCCACGAGTAGCCCGCGAACGGCTCCGCACGTCCCATCAGCCGCCCCCGGCCCCCAGGAAGTTCCGGGCGATCCGGCAGAAGCGCGTCTGCTCGTCGAGATAGGGGAAGTGTCCGGCGCCGTCGAACAGAACGAGGCCCGCATCGGGGATGAGCCGCTCCATCGTGTGCGCGTGCGATAGGGGGACGGAATCGTCTTCCGTTCCCCACACTAGAAGCGTCGATGCCTCTATCTGAGGCAGGTACTCCACGAGATCCTCGTTCACGACCTTGACCAAGGTCGGTCGCAGCTCGCCGGCCTCCTTGTAATCGCTCGACGCGATGCGGCGGTAGACGGCCTCACGTACTTTCTCGCCGGGGCGCCCCAGACGTCCCGCGGCGCGCGCGACTTTGGAGACCTGCCGTTTGGCGCGCGCCTTAGTCGAGGGGGGCGTCCGCAGACCTGAGGAGGAGACGAGGATCAGCTTGTCCACGACCTGCGGTTGGGTCGCCGCGAGGAAGAGCGCCGTCTTGGCGCCGTAGGAATGCCCGACGAAGGACGCGGATTCGATCCCCATGTCCTCCATCACACGCCGCACGAACGAGGCGTACCGAGGGGTCCCCCAAGGGGTGGGCGGAAGGGGCGAGTGCCCGAAGCCCGGCAGGTCGATCGCCACGACCCGGACGTCGTTCTTGAGGCAGGTGAGGATCGGAGCCATCGACTCGATGCGGCCCCCCCAACCGTGCAGCACGACAACGGGGGGGCCGGTCCCCCACTCGAACACGCGGTACGGCTGGCCATCCACCTCGCGCATGGAACTCGACTCGTCGACGAAGCTCATGCACCCATGCTCCCAGACTCGGGGGGTCATCCCCGGCAACCTAGGAGGAGGTTCCCCCGCCCGGATGCGGCTGGCATAGTTCGGCGATGAGCTCGATCCTCGAGGCCCACGGCCTCGTCAAGAACTTCAAGACCACGCGAGCGGTGGACGGCGTCGACCTCGCGATCGCGCCCGGCGAACGGGTTGCCTTGCTCGGTCCCAACGGAGCCGGCAAGACGACGACGCTTTTCATGATGCTCGGCGTCGTCCAGCCGGATGAGGGATGGGTCGAGATCGACGGCTTCCGTCTGCCGAAGCACCGGAGCAGCGCCATGAGCCGGCTCGGCTTCGCGGCCGGCTATATGCCGCTGGCCGAACGTCTGCGCGTGGTGGAGTTCCTCCGGCTCTACGGACAGCTCTACGGACTGAAAGATCCGAGCCATCGCATCGCGGAGGGACTCGCGCGGTTCCGCGTGGACCATCTCGCCCAATCGTTCGGCGAGGCGCTTTCCTCCGGCCAGCGCACCCTCGTCGGCATCGTGAAGGCAACCCTCCACGAACCTCAGCTCCTAGTGCTCGACGAGCCGACCGCATCTCTCGACCCGGAGGTCGCGCTGCGCGTGCGATCGGGGCTGCAGGAGTACTGCAGCGAGAAAGGAGCAGCACTCCTCATCACCAGTCACAACATGACGGAGGTCGAACGCCTTTGCGAGCGCGTGGTGTTCCTGTCGGAAGGACGCGTCGTGGCCGATGGGTCTCCCGCCGAGGTTGCAGCTCGCTTCAGCCGCGGTGACCTGGAGGGTGTGTTCCTCCACCTGGCGGAAAGCGGCTCCGCCGGAGAGCGGCGGCAGGAAGTAGAGAGACCGACATGAGCACTCAACAAGGAAGCACCACCAACGCGGATCTTTCCACCGCGCCTCGTAGCGAGGGTTTCAGCTGGCTGCGCGTCAAGGCGATCTTCCTGCGCCTCATGTGGGCCGCGCTGAGAACGCCGCACAGGTTATTCGACCTCACGGTCTGGCCGTTGGTGGACGTCCTGTTGTTCGGGTCTCTCGGCGTCTTCGTCGCCGGCGGAGCGGCAGGAGACCAAGCGTTCGGCTACCTCTTGTCCGGCATCGTCCTGTGGCACGTCGTGTACCAATCGCAGATATCGGGTTCGACCGCCTTCCTGGAGGAAACCTGGACGCGCAACCTCCTCAACCTGCTCGTCACCCCGCTGCGCGAGTCCGAGTACGCCGTGGGCGTGGCACTGATGTCGCTCACCAAGCTCGTGCTGGGAGTGGGCGTCGTTGCGCTAACGGCGCTGCTCTTCTTCGCCTTCGACATAACCGATCTCGGCGTCGGGTTGATACCCGTCGTCGCCGTCCTGCTGATGGTTGGTTGGGTCATCTCCATCTTCGTGGTCGGGCTGGTGCTGCGGTTCGGGAACGGAGCCGAGGCACTCGCCTGGGGCATCATGTTCGCGATCATGCCGCTGTCCGGGGTGTTCTATCCCGCCAGTGCGTTGCCGGGCTTCCTACAGCCGGTGGCCCTCGCTCTTCCGACGACCCATGCGTTCTCGGCGGCACGCGATCTTTTCGACAAGAAGGGCATCAACTGGGGCGAGATCGGTGTGTCGGCCGTTACAGCCGTGATCCTCGCCGGGATCGCGGTGTGGTTCCTTGCGAAGATGCTGCAGATCTTCCGCTCGCGCGGCTACATCACTCGCTACTCGTAACGGCCGCATCCTCGGGCTTGGGGGGGCCGAGAACGACGTGGATCGCGCAAGCCATCGCGCACCCAAGCGCTGCTCCACCGACCACGTCCAAGGGGAGATGGGCCCCCACGTAAACGCGTCCGAACGCGACGATGCCGGCCAACGACCAGAACAGGATCCGTAGCCGCGGGCTCACGTAAGGGTGTGCCAGCGTCGCGAGAGCGACCACGACGACAACGTGCCCCGAGACGAAGGCCTGGCCCAGACCTGTGTCGTCCCGTGCATGAACCTGGCCGAGGACGGCCGCCGGACGGTGACGCACCACCAGGTCCTTGACGACGCCGGTGGCGTAGAGCTTGCAGAGCCCGATCAGCGCGATCCCGATCGACAGCCGCCACTTTTTGAACAAGAGAGCCACAACCAGCGCGACGGGAACCGCCAGGAGGTTACCGAGTTGCATGAACG
>JAXDJL010000223.1:0-3258 GCA_034665685.1 Actinomycetota bacterium
TCGCGCCCCATCAGGGATAGCGTGGAGATCTGCCACGTGGGGTAGGGCATCAAAGTTGGCTAAGTGTCCTCCCCCCACAGATGATGGAGGTGTTGCCAGATGGCCGACACGCTCATGCGGAATCGCACCCTTCTGGAGGCCGGCACTCAGGCCCCGGATTTTCGGCTCCCGACCACCCCCGAGCAGAAGGTAGCCCTTTCTGACTTCCTGGGGCAGCCCGTGGTGCTGGTCTTCTATCCGGCCGACTGGAGCCCGGTCTGCTCCGACCAACTCGTTCTCTATCAAGAGGTGATGCCGGAGCTCAAGCGCTACGACGCTCAGGTCTTAGGCATCTCCTGCGATCAGGTGTGGTGCCACCTGGCCTTCGCCAAAGATCGCAAACTGCGGTTCCCATTGCTCGCCGACTTCGAGCCGAAGGGGGAGGTCTCCCGGGCCTACAACGCCTACCGGAACGAGGACGGGTACAGCGAGCGAGCTCTCGCAGTGATCGACCAAGACGGCAGGGTGGCGTGGAGCTACCTATCTCCGGTGGGGATCAATCCAGGAGCCGATGGGATCCTCCGCGCGCTCGATGAGCTGGCGGGGAAGAGCTGATGAGGACGACCGGGTGGGAGTCGAGGCTCATTCTCCCGGTCTCTCCGGACAGGGACCACATCAGAGGCTCGCTCGATGCGCCGGTTTCGGTGGTCGAGTACGGCGACTACCAATGCCCCTACTGTGCCGCTGCTCAACCGATCGTTGAGTCCATCCGGGCTCGTCTCGGAGGCATCCTGCATTTCGTCTTCCGGCACTTCCCGATGTCGACTGTCCACCCTCTCGCGAGGGGGGCTGCCGAAGCCGCAGAGGCCGCGGGAGCTCGAGGGCGGTTCTGGGAGATGCACGAGCTCCTCTTCGAAAACCAGCCGCGTTTCGAGCTGCCTCACCTGCTTGTCTATGCCAAGGCGGTAGGCATCGACCCCGACGCGGTCGCCGTCGAACTAGCGCGGCACGTCCACGAGCCCAAGGTCAGTGAGGACTTCATGAGCGGGGTCCGCAGTGGAGTAAACGGGACGCCCACTTTCTTCATCAATGGGATACGCCACGACGGTTCCTGGGAAGCGGCACCACTGATGACCGCGATCCAGAACGCCGCCGCGGCAAGATCGGAGGCGTAACACGATGGTGACGGCCATGCCCATATCGATCGAGCGCGCAGAGGTGAAGCGGCTCGCGGACTCTGGAGCACAGATCGTCGAAGTGCTCGGGCCCGACGCGTTCGAAGAGGAGCACATCCGAGGCGCGATCAACCTCCCGCTGAAGAAGCTGAACCGCGCGAGCGCTGCAGTGTTGGATAACGCTCGACCCGTGATCGTCTACTGCAACGATTTCCTTTGAGACCTTAGTCCGCGGGCCGCGTGGCGGCTCGAACAACTCGGCTTCTCAGATGTCTACGACTATGCCCCCGGAAAGGCGGATTGGACCGCGGCGGGCCTGCCGACCGAGGGCGAGCTCGCGGACGTTCCGCGTCCGGGACATCTCGCGAAATCGGCGCCTACCTGCTCACTGGAGGACAAGGTCTCCGATGTGGCCGAGCGGCCCGATGTGCGCGAGGCGGGTTTCTGCGTCGTTGTCAACGACGGTGGCATCGTCGCGGGACGGCTCCGCAAGAAGCATCTGAAGGATGACGATGCACGCCCGGCGGAGGAGGTCATGGAGGACGGGCCGACCACAGTGCGCTACGACGAGCACCTGCTCGAGCTCGTCGCGCGGATGAAAGACAGGGGAGTCGCCAACATCCTCGTGACGTCACCCGAAGGCAGGCTGTTCGGCGTCATGTATCGCAAGGACGCAGAGGATCTCCTGCTCCGGTTGCACCAACAGCATCACCATCAACACTAGATTCGCGGGGATCAGTAGTCCAGCGAAGAGCGACATCGGGGATCCCCTAGAACCTCTCCTTCAGCCACTGGTGGGCGTCTGCTACGCGATTGACCAGGACGGTTAGGTGGCCCTCCTCCTCCGACAACCACGACTCGGCGCCCGGGATGTGCGAGACGAGCCACTCGCCGTGGCCGTAGGGGACCATCAGGTCCTCCCGCCCCTGCACCACGAGAGTCGGCACGTCGATGTCTGACACCGCGAAGCCCCAGGAGCGGACGAACATCAGGTCGTCGTCGAGCCAACCTTCGATCGACTCGCCGATGCCTACGTGCGTGCACTCCCACATGAAACGTGCGAAGTCGTCGGTCATGACCGCCTTGTCGACGTCGCTCACGATGGATTCGAGGCCGGCGAAAATATCTGCCGGAGCTGCAGCCAGCATCTCGTTGGCGTTCTTCCGGGTGATCGACTCGATCGCTTCGCGTCCTTGCAGGGACAGGTTGAACTCGTCGACGTTGTCCTTGCCCATACCCGCCGTGAAGTCGAGGCCTTCGGTGTCCCACGGCCCGACGCCCGCAAGCGAGGCGGCCGCGATACAGCGGCCCGGCGCCAATGCCGCGCAAGCGAGGGCATGAGGGCCGCCACCCGAGATGCCCCACGTCGCGTAGCGCTCGATACCGAGGTGGTCGGCGATGTCGGTCACGTCCGGCACGACGTCGGCGACGGTGCGGCCGGGCCGTCGGTCGGAGCCTCCGTAACCGGGTCGGTCGTGGGAGAGGAGCCTGAGACCGCGGCCCTGCGCGTCTTCGACCCACGGCTCCCAGAGCAATCCGGCCATCGGTGTTCCGTGATGAACGAAGATCGGGAGACCGTTGGTGGGGCCCGCATCCCGGACCTTCAGGATCCGGCCGTCACGCGTCCTGATGTCGTGCTCCTGCAACGGCATGTCTCCTTCCGATCGTATCCGTGCGAACGTAGCGGCTGATCTCTGTTCAAGCCGGCCGCCGAGAGAACCCTAATGGCGAAGGTTCCCGGCCAAGTAAGGAGGACGAGCGATGGCATCCAGGTTCACGGAATTGGCGATCGATGCACACGACCCCGAGGCTCTGGCGCGGTTCTGGTCCCAGGTGCTCGGGTGGGAGATGGCAGAGCGGAACGGGCTCAACTGGCTGAAGCCTCCGGTGCCTGCACCGGTGATCGTCTTCGCTCCGGTTCCGGAGGGGAAGACCGTGAAGAACCGGCTCCACATCGACGTCAGCCCGACCGATCGCACCCGCGACGAGGAGGTAGAGCGTCTGCTCGCTTTGGGAGCGACGCGCGCGGACGTCGGTCAGGGCGACGACGTTCCGTGGGTCGTCCTTGCCGACCCCGAGTCCAACGAGTTCTGCGTGCTCGGCA
>JAXDJL010000224.1:0-4249 GCA_034665685.1 Actinomycetota bacterium
TGCGCGATCGCATCGGCGTGGAAGCTCAGAGCATGTACTCGGATGACGGGATCGTGGTGCGTCTGCCCGAGGCACACGACGCTCCTCCTTCGGACCTGATGATCTTCGAGTCGGAGGAGATCGAGGAGCTCGTCGTGGGCGAGGTGGGCTCGTCGGCCCTCTTCGCGAGTCGGTTCAGGGAGTGTGCCGCGCGATCGCTCCTTCTCCCGAAGCGCCGACCCGGCGGACGCACCCCGCTCTGGCAGCAAAGGCAGAAGAGCCACAACCTCCTTCAGGTCGCGGCGCGCTTCGGCTCCTTCCCGGTGATCCTCGAGACGTTCCGCGAGTGTTTGCAGGACGTGTTCGACCTTCCGGCGCTCGAGGAACTGATGGCGGCCATCGCTCGGCGAGAGATCCGCCTTGTCGAGGTGGAGACATCCGTGCCCTCACCGTTCGCCATCTCCCTACAGTTCGGCTACATCAGCTCCTTCATGTACGAGGGCGACGCGCCGCTTGCGGAGAGGCGCGCGCAGGCCTTGTCCCTGGATCGTTCTCTTCTCGCCGAGATCATGGGACGGGACGAACTGCGCGAGCTCATCGATCCTGCCGCGCTGGCAACATTGGAACTAGAGCTCCAGCTCCTCACCGACGATCGCAAGATCCGCGACATGGATGGCCTTCACGATGCACTTCGTTCCATCGGGGATCTGGCCGCCGCCGAGATCCCGGCGCGCCTGATCCCCGGCGCGCCTTGGGAACGATGGCTGCACGAGTTGGAGATCCAGCGGCGGGCGGTAAGACTGCGCATCGCGGGAGAGGAACGTTGGGTCGCGGTCGAGGATGTAGCGCGGTTCCGTGACGCTCTCGGGGCACCCCTGCCGGTCGGACTGCCGGATGCGTTCCTCGAGCCGGTCGCGGATCCGATGGGGGATCTCGTCGCGCGCTTCGCGAGAACGCACGGTCCTTTCCAGCCCGACGAGGTTGCCCATCGCCTGGGTCTGGGGGTCGCGGTCGTCGAAGGCACCCTGCGTTCGCTCGAGCAGCGCGGCCGAGTGGCTCTGGGCGAATTCCGTCCGGGAGCTTCGGGACTGGAATGGATAGAGCTCGAGGTCCTTCGGAAGCTGCGACGCAGGTCGCTCGTCGCGTATCGCAAGGAGATCGAACCCGCGCCACCTGAGGCGCTTGCTCGTTTCTATCTGGCGTGGCAGGGGATCGGTGCGCCGGTGAGGCGAGCAACGTCGGACACGGTGTTCGACGTCATCGAGCAACTCGAAGGCTTTCCGATCCCGGCCTCCGCCCTCGACGCGCACGTTCTGCCCGCGCGGTTGGCCGGATATACGCCTGTTTTGCTGGACGAGCTCGGAGCTTCAGGAGAGATCGTGTGGAGCGGCGCGGGCGCACTCGGCAGCGAGGACGGATGGATATGCATCGCGCTGGCGGACCATGTCGACCGCTTACCCGACCCCTCGAGCGCCGAGCTTTCGGATGAAGCAGAGCGCGTGCGCGACGCGCTGCGTTCGGACGGGGCGATGTTCTTCAGGCAGATCGCGGACGCCGTTTCTTCGACCGACGACGCGTCTCTCCTTCTATCCATCTGGGAGTTGGTGTGGGCCGGATGGGTGACGAACGACACCCTCGCTCCACTGCGAGCTCTGACGCATCGCAGTCCAACACCCGCGCCCGGACGGCATCGCCGGAGAAGAGGCCCGTCCCTTCCCAAGCGCAGTGGACCAGCGGCCGCAGCGGGGCGGTGGAGCCTCGTGCCGCGCGCGGCCGTTGAGCCCACGAAGCGTCTCCACGGAACGGCCGAGCAGCTTCTCAACCGTCACGGGATAGTGACCCGCGGAGCGCTCGGCCCGGAGCGCGTGCCGGGAGGCTTCGCCGCGGTTTATCCGGTGCTGAAGGCCATGGAGGAGGCCGGCCGGGTCAGACGAGGCTATTTCGTCGACCAGCTGGGTGGGATGCAGTTCGCACTCCCCGGCGCCGTTGATCGCATGCGTGGCTTCGTGGATCCCGAGCCCGGCGACCTGCAGACCCACGTGATCGCGGCGACCGATCCGGCGAACCCCTACGGAGGGGCACTTCCCTGGCCCGAACGCGATGGAGGTCACCGCGCCGGCCGCAAGGCGGGAGCGTTCGTCGTGTTGGTAGGAGGCACGCTCGCCATCTACGTGGAACGCGGTGGCCGCACCCTTCTGTCGTACGTGGACGACCCGGAAATGCTGCAGCCCGCGGTCGACGCCCTCGCCCTCGCCGCGCGCGATGGGATGCTGGGGAAACTGCACGTGGAACGCGCAGACGGCGAAGCCGTCCGAGACACCCCCTTCGGCGACGCGCTCATGGAAGCAGGGTTCCGCGCTACCTCGCGCGGTTTGCGATTGCGTGCCTGAGGGAGACACCGTCTATGTCGCGGCGACGCGACTGCATGCAGCGCTCGCTGGTCACGAACTGACCGCGACCGACTTCCGGGTACCCCGTTTCGCGACCGTCGATCTGGCGGGTCGGACACTGAACGAAGTCGTCCCGCGCGGCAAGCACCTCTTCTTCCGCATAGAGGGCAATGTGTCGTTGCATACGCACTACAAGATGGAGGGCGCGTGGCACCTCTATCGTCCTGGGGAACGATGGCGGGGCCCCGCGTTCCAGGTGCGCGCCGTCCTGTCCACGGCTCGTTGGGTGGCGGTGGGGTTCCGGTTGGCGACGACGGAGCTGATCTCAACCTCGGCCGAGAGGGAAGTGGTGGGCCATCTCGGCCCCGACGTCCTCGGCCCCGACTGGGATGAACGGGAAGCAGTGCGTCGTCTGCGCGCTGCGGGTGACGTATCGATCGCCGAAGCGTTACTGGACCAACGAATCATGGCGGGGCCCGGCAACGTCTATAAGTGCGAGATCTGTTTCTTGCGCGGCATACATCCCGACAAGCGCGTGGCAGAGGTCGAGGATCTGGAAGGTTTGGTGTCTCTCACGAAACGTCTGATGGATGCCAACACAACGACGGGCATCCAGATAACCACCGGCGACCCTCGCCCCGGCAGAGAGCGCTGGGTCTACGGCCGCAGTGGTCGACCGTGCCGCCGCTGCGGAACGCCCATCAAGCGCGAGCAACGAACGGACGCCCCCACCGATCGCGTCACGTACTGGTGTCCTAGCTGTCAGCCGTTGTCCGACAGCTAGACCAGTCCTGGGTTTAACCTGGGAGCGTCGTTCTCTTCAAAGGTGGGTGGTCGCAGGATGTTCGATCCCTTCAAGGATCAACTGCCGGATATCGATCCCGAGGAAACTCAGGAGTGGATCGAGGCGCTCGATCAGATCATCGATCGATCGCCGGCTCGAGCGCGTCTGCTCCTTCATCGGATCATGTGGCACGCGCGCTCGCGTCAGATCGGTCTGCCGGCGATGGTGTCCACGGACTACATCAACACGATCCCTCCGGAGCAGGAGCCGTACTTTCCGGGAGACGAAGCTCTCGAGCGAAGGATCCGCGGGATCATCCGTTGGAACGCGATGGCGATGGTGTCGCGCGCCAACAAGTCGATCGAAGGGATCGGCGGACACCTCTCTACTTACGCGTCGTCCGCCTCCTTGTACGAAGTCGGCTTCAACCATTTCTTCCGCGGTAAAGACGCGCCGGGCGGCGGTGACCAGGTGTTCATCCAGGGTCACGGTGCGCCGGGCATCTACGCGCGCGCCTTCCTCGAAGGTCGCATCAATGAGGATCGGCTGGAGAACTTCAGGCAGGAGGTCGGCGGGGCCGGACTGTCTTCGTATCCTCACCCGCGCCTAATGCCGGACTTCTGGGAGTTCCCCACGGTCTCGATGGGGATCTCTCCGATGAACGCGATCTATCAGGCAAGGTTCAACCGTTATCTCCATCAGCGCGGCATCAAGGACACGTCAGAGCAACGCGTGTGGGCCTACACGGGCGATGGCGAGATGGACGAGCCCGAATCGATGGCCGCGCTGTCCCTGGGGGCGCGGGAAGGACTCGACAACCTCATCTTCGTCGTCAACTGCAACCTGCAAAGGCTCGACGGCCCGGTCAGAGGCAACGGCAAGGTCATCCAGGAGCTCGAGTCGATCTTCCGCGGCGCCGGATGGCACGTGATCAAGGTCGTCTGGGGGCGCGAGTGGGACGAGCTCCTTGCGAGAGACAACGACGGCGTCCTAGTGCACAAGATGAACACGACGGTTGACGGCCAGTTCCAGAAGTACGCCGTGGAGACCGGCGACTACATCCGCAAGGACTTCTTCGGCCCGGACCCCCGCCTTG
>JAXDJL010000225.1:0-2524 GCA_034665685.1 Actinomycetota bacterium
TCCTCGACCTGCTCCCGGAGGGTTACGGATTCCTTCGCACGAGCGGCTACCTGCCCGGCGACAAGGACGTTTACGTTTCCGTTTCCCAGACGCGCCGCTTCCACTTGCGGAAGGGTGACGAGATCACTGGTTCGGTCCGCTCTCCGAAGGAGAGTGAGAAGTACCAGGCCCTCTTGAAGGTTCAGACGATCAACGGCATGGATCCGGAGTTGGCAGAGCGGAGGCCGCGGTTCCAGGACCTCGTTCCTCTTTATCCGCAGGATCGCCTGACGCTCGAGCAGTCCGAGAACCCGCGCGACATCACGCCGCGGATCATCGACCTCATCGCTCCGATCGGCAAGGGGCAGCGCGGCATGATCGTGAGCCCTCCCAAGGCCGGCAAGACGACGGTCATGAAGGAGATCGCGAACTCGGTTCGCACCAACAACCCAGAGACCGTTCTCATCGTCCTCCTCGTTGACGAGCGACCCGAAGAGGTCACCGACATGCAGCGTTCGGTCGACGGCGAGGTCGTCTACTCGACCTTCGATCGTCCTTCCGACGCTCACATCCAGGTAACCGAACTGACCCTGGAGCGCGCGAAGCGCTTGGTCGAGATGGGCAAGGACGTTCTTATCCTTCTGGACGGGATCACTCGGCTATCGCGCGCCTACAACCTCGCGACGCCGGCATCCGGCCGCATCCTGTCCGGTGGTGTCGACTCGACGGCTCTGTATCCGCCGAAGAGATTCTTCGGCGCCGCCCGGAACATCGAGGACGGCGGGTCTCTCACGATCCTCGCAACGGCGCTGGTCGAGACCGGCTCCCGGATGGACGAGGTCATCTTCGAAGAGTTCAAAGGCACCGGTAACTGGGAGCTGAAGCTGGACCGGAAGATGTCCGAGAAGCGCATATTCCCGGCCATCGACATCCAGGCCTCCGGCACCCGCAAGGAGGAGCTCCTGCTGACGCCCGAGGAGCTTCAGCTCGTGTGGCGGCTCCGCAGGGTCCTTCACTCCTTGCAAGAAGGTGGAGCTCTGGAGCTCCTGATCGACAAGATGAAGGCGACGCAGGGCAACGCTCAATTCCTGAGGGAGATCGCCAAGGCGCCGGTCAAGGGGGAATAGTCCGTGCTCGGCCTTGGTTGGCCGCAATGGCTATTGATTCTGGGTCTCGTCGGCGGACTCGTCCTAACGCTTAAAGTTATGGCTCGCGCGTCCGTGGCTTACGAGAAGGCTCGCAAAGCACGCGAGGCCAGAGAACGACTTGAAGGAGACGAAGCATGAAGCAGGGGATCCACCCGGAGTACGTCGAGACGCAGGTGACGTGCTCGTGCGGGAACAGATTCGTGACTCGCTCGGTGAAACCCGAGCTGCACGTCGAGCTTTGCAACCAGTGCCACCCCTTCTACACGGGCAAGCAGAAGCTCGTGGACACCGGTGGTCGCGTGGAACGCTTCCAGAAGAAGTACGGGAAAGCTCCGGCGGCGGCGCCTGCCGAGACACCTGAAACAACAGGCGTCTAGGTCCGCGCAGCAGTTGGGTTCCAAAGACGACGTTCCCATCCATAGTCACGCCGTAGGGAAGCGGCCGTCCATAGGCGGACAGGCCGTTCTCGAAGGCGTGATGATGCGGGGGCCGAAATCCTGGTCTGTCGCATGCCGCAGGCCCGACGAGTCGATCGCGGTCGAGGCGCATCCCCTCCCCACCACGGCCGAGCGTCATCCGTGGCTGAAGTGGCCGCTGTTCCGCGGCGTCATGGTCCTTGGCGAAAGTCTTTCGATCGGAATCAAAGCGCTGATGATCTCGGCGAACCATGCTCTGGAGGAAGAGGAAGAAGACCTTTCCCAGAAGCAACTGGGGTGGACGCTCGCAACCGCCATGGTGTTGTTCTCGGCCATCTTCATCGTCTTGCCGGTGGTGGGCACGCGGATCATCGAATCGGTCTCGAATCGAGACCTCTCTACCGACCAGCCGTTCCTCTTCAACGTCATCGAGGGCAGCATCCGCCTCGGGATGTTCGTTGGGTACCTGCTGTTCATCGGACAGTTCAAAGACGTCCGGCGGGTGTTCCAGTACCACGGAGCGGAGCACAAGACGATCTACGCCTACGAGAACGGCGACCCTCTCGTCCCCGCCGACATCGACAAGAAGTACCCCACGCTTCACGTGCGCTGCGGCACGAACTTCCTGTTCATCGTTCTGTTCCTCACGATCGTTGCGCATTTCGTGATGGACCTCGTTCTGTCCGCAGCCCTCCTGCCGCGCATCCTGATCCGCCTCGCCGCGATCCCCGTCCTCGCCGGCATCGGGTACGAGGCGATCAAACTGGCGTCGAGGAACGAGAAATCCCTCTTCTTCCGGATCTCGATGCTTCCTGGATTGGCGTTGCAGCGGATTACGACCAAGCCCCCAACCCACGACCAGATCGAGGTGGCCATCGCCGCTATGCAGGCCGTGACAGAGGACGTCGAGGCTCTGGAGCCGGGGCAGGACACCCCGGACGCACCCGCCGCCCCCGTGGCGTAGGCACATCTGCTGCTTCT
>JAXDJL010000226.1:0-3407 GCA_034665685.1 Actinomycetota bacterium
CCGTGATGTCCGGCACCGGGTCCGATGTCGACCACGTAGTCGGCAGTGCGGATCGTGTCCTCGTCGTGCTCGACGACGATGAGCGTGTTGCCGAGGTTCCGGAGCCTGATGAGGGTGTCGATAAGCCTGCGGTTGTCGCGTTGATGCAGCCCGATAGACGGCTCGTCCAGGACGTACAGAACACCAACCAGCCCCGACCCGATCTGCGTCGCAAGACGGATGCGCTGCGCCTCGCCGCCCGCGAGGGTCGCCGAGCCCCGGGCCAGTGTCAGGTAGTCCAGACCCACGTCGAGCAGGAAGCCGAGCCGCGCGTGGATCTCCTTCAGGACGCGCTCGGCGATAACCGTCTCGCGATCGTCGAGCTCGACCTGGCGCATGAACTTGTCGGTCTCACCGATGGGCAGGCTCGTGAGCTCGTGGATGTTGAGACCGCCGAGCGTCACCGCGAGAGACTCGGGACGTAGGCGCGCTCCGTGACAGACGGGACAGGGAACCTCGCGGAAGTACTGCTCGTACCGTTCGCGAGCGTGCTCGGAATCAGTGTCGGAGTGACGGCGCTCGAGCCACGAGATGACGCCTTCGAACTCGGTCCAGTAAGACCGGATCCGATTGAACCGGTTCCGGTAACGAACGTGGATCTGTTCATCCGGCGCTCCGTGCAGGATGATGTCGCGCGCCTTCTTCGAGAGTCTCTTGAACGGGACGTTCGTCTTGAACTTGAAGGCCTCCGCCGCGGAGTCGAGCAATCTGTCGAAGTACTCGAGCGACCGGCCCGACCACGGAGCGATCGCCCCCTGGTCGATGCTGAGATCCTCGTTCGGGATCACGAGCTCCAGATCGACCTCGAGGTGGGTCCCGAGCCCATCGCAGTGCTCACACGCGCCGTAGGGAGAGTTGAAGGAGAAGTTCCGGGGGTTGAGCTCGTCGAAGGAGAGCCCGCAGACGAGGCAGGCGAAATGCTGGGAGAACATGATGTCCTCCGTGTCGTCGTCGACGACGTCGATCGCGGCCGTCCCCTCGGCGAGCTTCAGCGCGGTCTCGATGGAATCGGTCAGACGGCTCTCGATGCCCTCGCGGATAACGAGCCGGTCGACGATCACGTCGATGTCGTGCTGGAAGTAGCGGTCGAGTCGGATCTTCCCGGTGAGCTCCCGCACCTCGCCATCGATCCGGGCCCTCACGAAGCCGCGCCTGGTGAGATCCTCGAAGAGGTTCGTGAACTCGCCCTTGCGACTGCGAACGATCGGAGCGAGCACCTGGAACTTCGTGCCCTCCGGAAGTTGAAGGACCTGGTCCACGATCTGCTCGGGCGTCTGACGTGCGATCGGCGCTCCGCAGTTGTGACAGTGAGGCCGTCCGATCCGCGCGTAGAGGAGCCTCAGGTAGTCGTAGATCTCCGTGATGGTCCCGACCGTCGACCGCGGGTTCTTGGGGGCCGACTTCTGGTCGATCGAGATCGCCGGCGACAGACCCTCGATGAAGTCCACCTCGGGCTTGTCCATCTGGCCGAGGAACTGCCTGGCGTAGGAGGAGAGGGACTCGACGTAACGCCGCTGCCCCTCGGCGTAGATCGTGTCGAAGGCAAGCGAGGACTTCCCGGAACCGGAGATGCCCGTGAATACGATGAGGGCGTCCCGAGGTAGCTCCAGGCTGACGTTTTTGAGGTTGTGCTCGCGAGCGCCCCTGACGACGAGCCGTCCCAGGGCCCCCTGATCGGCGGATGCGGGCATACGTTCACCCTAAACGACGTGCATGTAACTTTGATTCCTGAGTTTTCGCGTTCTCGGCTCACTTTTGGACCAGTGGGCGTGTTTCTGCGGGTCCTGGTTACAGAAGTGGCCGAGTGAGTCAGGCGTTGGCCAGGCTCCCCAGCTCTTCGAGGAGGTAGCCGGCCAAAGCCCGGGCCTCGGTCTCCGGAACGGAGATGACGCACTTGGCTTCGTCTCCATCCCACACGCTGAAACGGACGTGGTGCCCGGGGATCGTGACCGAACCCTCCCCCGTCGTGAAGGTCTGATCCTTGCGGTAACAGGACACCCGAAGGAACCCGACGTCGGGGTCGCCCTCACTCACCTTCACGCCGGGATAGAAGCGGAAGCTTTTCGGGGGCCGGCCGTCATCGTCCGCCAGCAAGTGGCGCGGGATCTCGTTCCCGCACCTCAAGCAGTAACGGTGATCGGTCGGCTGGTGCAACCGGCACTGCGGACAAAAGATCTGCTCCACCGAAGACCTCCTCGCGCAGGAACTTGAGGAAATCGTACGCCCCGCCGCACTTTTGGAACAGGTGCACGCGTTTCTGCGGCCGCTGGTTACAAAAGTGGGGCCCCCGCGGGCTAGAAGTCGGCGCAGGCGTTGTAGGCGTCGAGGAACCAGCGATCTTCGCCATCGGGGAGGAACTCCTGAGTAAGCATGGTGCGTCCCCCTCTCACGATCGCAACGACCGGCTCGGGATCATCCGGATACCCGGCGCGCAGGACCTCGTCGCCCGGCTTGATCTGATCGGCGAACCGCTCACGGGTCAACTGGACGGGATCCCCGCGCTCACCTCGAGCATCGGGCGTCAGCAGCCCGCCGCTGCTGCCGACGATTCCTCCCGGGCATTCGGCACCTGCCGTTACGTACAGGCCCTCGGGGTCCACGACGTGAAGACGTTCCTTCCTGATCTTCCCGGCGTCCTCGAAGCCGATGACGCAACCGACCTCCTCACTCCCGGGAGCGATCGGCAGCACGAGCGTTCCCGAGGCGTCCCGGCCCCCGCTCTCGAATACGAACGCAGCGTCGCGACCCGACGCGTTCTCGATGTGGATGTGAACGCCGTCGCGTTGCGGCCGGACTTGGGGAGTGACGATCCGAACACCGTCTTTTTCGCAAACCACCTCCGCCACGTCGGGCAACTCATCCGACGGCTCCACGTCGAAAGCACTTGAACAGGAGTTCGATCGGTCCAGCACGTAGCCGCCCTGCTCGGTGGAACGGGCTTGCTGGACGGCTATCGTTTGGGAAGCGCGAGTGATGACGATCACGGAACCTGGTTCGTCTGGATAGCCCGAGTAGCGCACTTCGTCACCGGGGTGCAGCAACTTGCTCCACTTTTGGCGCGTTATCTCGAGAACATCTCCTTGTTCCCCCATGGCACTCGGCAGAAAGTCCAGGTTCTCACCGATCACATCGCTGCTCGCCCCGCATTCGAGCTCTGCGTCGGCGTAGAGGTGCTCGGGATCGACGATGTCTATGCGCTGCATGTTCGTAGCGAGGCTGTCGATGTTGCCCACCAATTCCGAGTCTTTCTCGACCTCGAAGATGAATTGAGGAACCACGTCTTCCGCGATGCATCCGTACCAGCGCGGTCCGGCTCCCTTCGATGACTCGACTCGGTCGAGTGAGCTCTCTTCGATGATCTCGATCGC
>JAXDJL010000227.1:0-3100 GCA_034665685.1 Actinomycetota bacterium
CTCCGTCGAGGTTTCGGTGCTGGCCGATCAACTCACCGCAGCCGCGCAAACTGTTGTGGATCTAGCGACCGCGCCCGAGACGGACGGATTCCTCGTCTCCTCCGTGGTCGATGTGAACGACGGCTACGGCTCAGGCAACGTCGTGGTGATGGTGCCGTCGGCGCGCTTCGAACCCGTGGTGAGCGAACTGGAAACGGTCGGCGACATCACCCGGCAACAACTGCTAGGTCAGGACCTCACGTCGCACCTGCTCGATGTGAAACACATGATGCGTCGCGCCCAGAACAGAGCTGCCGGCTTGGTGAGCCAGGCGCAGCGAAGCAAGGACGAAACCGGGAGGGCCGGCCTGCTTGAGGACCTTCGCCAAACAAGGGAGGAGCTTCGGGGGCTGCGCGAGGAGAAGAGCTACGTCGCGACCCAAAGCGCGTACTCATCCGTGGATGTATCTCTCACTTCCAGAAAGCCGGTGACGCCCCAGAAGCCCCCCTTGGAGCGAGCGCTCCTCGCTGCGAAGACGATCAGCCTGTCGATCGCATCGGGAGTGGTGCTCGCCGCGGGGGTACTGGTGCCGATCGGCGTCTTGCTGTTGACGATCTACCTCGTGACTACCCTCGTCCTCCGCCGAGTCAGGCCGAGACTCGAGGGTTAGATCTGTCCCGACATCGCCCTTAGGAACATCGTCTGCCCCGCAGCGCTGATCGAGTAACCGTTCAGGCCGAACCAGTGCGGATACTTCTCGGTCGGTTGCGGCAGGAGCGCGCCGAAGATGACGATGCGGCCCTTCCCGACCTCGATCGTTCCGATCTCGGTCCTGTCCTGATCGGCGTCCCGCTTCCCGAAGGTCTGCATGTTGTTGCCCTCGCTGACCGCCTTCCGGTCCGCCGGAGGATCTGCCGTTCCCACCGTGACTCCGCCGGCCTCCTCCCATACGTCTCGGTTGACGGTCCAGATGGGGGCGCTGTTCTTGGTGGGTGACGAGTTGCCGGCGTCCTCGTTGTTCGTTCCCGAGTCCCAGTAGGTGTCTCGCTCCATCAACAAGGGGAAACCGATCGGCGTCGGCGCGAAGGTCTGCCACGCGGTAGCGAGGAGCCCTTTCGTCATCGGCTGGCTCCGATCGAGATCCGAGTAACCGACGTAAGCGAAGCCCTTGTTCACGGCTTTCTTGGGAATGCTGCTGACCTCAGGAAGCATCTTGAGGGCCGAGTCGGTGAGGATCAGATCTCCCCCGCTCTTCACGAACCGTTGCAGCTCGTCGGTCTGCGGGATGGTCGAATCGGCGACGACGAACCTCTTCAGGCCGGAGAGGGCCGTCGATACCTCCTGCGGAGAGACGGCCTTGGGCGGGGTCTTCGTGACCTTTGCCAGATCTCGGAAATAGTCGGTGTTCGCGACGTCGTAGTGCCCTTGGTGCAGCCTCCCCGCGATCGGGTTGGTCAGGTCCGGCACGGGACTGGGGTTGCCGTCGGCATCCGTCACGCGCACGCCGGGCTCGTAGAACCCGACGCCCTTCGGCAGCTTCACCTTGAAGCGCGGGATCTTCGCCCACGACGCAGCGGTTACGACCCCGGTCTCCATCACGTTCCGAACGTTGTCGGCGTAGACCTGCTCGTCGGCCGGAACCCACGGAGAGGAAGGGCGGCAGTTGATCTCGTACGACAGCGACAGCGCATCGAGACCGGAGTTGCTGGCGAAGAAACCTCCCCAGCTGCCTCCCACCGTGTAGCCGAGCGAATCGACGATGTGAGTCACGAAGCCCCAGCGGCCCCATCCCTGCAGACGCCAGGCATCATTGTCGATGGTGCCGAGATCCCTCGAGTCGGGAAGTCCATCTCGTAGTGAATGCAGTCCGAGATCGAGCGCGGTGTCCACGGGCCCGAACACCGGGATCGTCTCCTCCATGTTCTGACGCACTCGCGTACCGAGGTCGACCATCCTCTCGAGTTTCAGAGGGTCGTTCCCTTCGTCGTGCAAGAGAACGAAGCCGAAGGGCAGCGGTCCGTGCAGATCCATCCCGACCGCGAAGGGCCGGCCGTTGAGCTCCTTCTCGCGGATCTGACGCAGGTAATGCGTCACCGCGATGCCCTCTGGTTGCGTATATGTCGTGTAACCCCGCAGGTAGAGGGTGGAGTCGCGCGGGAACGACCATCCATCCGTGTAGGCCAGACGATTCGAGTTGACGCCGGCACCGTTGTACTGAGAGTGAGAATTGCCGTAACCGTCTCCCTCGAGCCACCCGTCGGGTGACGGAGACAAGAAGAAAATCTTCGTGCGCTTCAAGATCTCGGGGGCCGTCATCTCGAAGGTCTTGCCCGAAACGCCTTCCGCGTTGTCGAAGACCGCGTCGGGAGTCTCGGCAGCGGCGATCAGCAGGTCCTCGATGAACCTGGCTCCGCCCTCACGCCCGCACGGCTCCCCCGAATGTCCCGCCGTCAGGACGACGTACTGCTTGTTCTTGTCGGGCACCTTCTCGTCCGTGGCGATCGCAACATGCATAGGGAGTCCGTCGCCGGTGTCGTCCTTGCTCCATGCGGGGGCGTGATCGACTCCGACGCTCACCGCGTTGGGATTGTCCAGCTCCTTGTCGATCGAGGTGAACTTCAGATAGCGCGGATAGATCTTCTCGAGGAGCTCGAACCCGTACTCGAACTCACCGTGGCCACCCTCTCCGTACTGGATGTAGTTGGTGGAGGCCGCGGGCTCGAGGAACGTCCGCCCGTACATCTCCCGCTCTTCCTTGGTCTTGGCTACCGGGGTCGCAAGGGCGCTCCCACCGACGAGCAAAACGGCCAGCGCGGCACCGACGAGAACGAGGATCCGAGGACGACTCATGCCGGGCTTTACCTCCTGAGCAGACGATGTCGTGCGGAGGTTTCGCCCCGGCCCCTGGAAATCCTGCCAAAAGGGACGAAGCACCCCCCTCAGCCCCTCCGGGGCCCCCTGCTTGGCCTGCTTCAGCCGAGGACTACGGGGGTCGATGAGAAACGTATGAGTTCCCACGGAATCCCATGTGTTTCAAGGAGAGCCCATTGAACCCGGCGCAGACCGGCACTCAGCGCGAAAGCCTCCCCGCCCTGCCTCCTGCGGTCCAGGAGCTGTTCCA
>JAXDJL010000228.1:0-6284 GCA_034665685.1 Actinomycetota bacterium
TCCTGGTCCAACATCGACACCGAACTGCGGCGTCGTTACGACCTGATCCCCAATCTCGTCTCTGCGGTGAAGGGATATGCCGCGCATGAGAGTGCACTGTTCGCAGAGGTGACCGCCGCGCGCCGCATGGCCGTGGACGAGACCGGCCCCCCCGAGTTGCAGGAAGTCGCGGAACGTCCCCTCGTTGCTTCCCTACAGCGGCTCATGGCTGTGGCCGAGGCGTATCCCGAGCTCCAAGCGAGTGAGCACTTCGGTGATCTCGAGCGTCAGCTCGCTCTGACGGAGGACCGCATCCAGGCGGCGCGCCGCTTCTACAACGCGAACGTGCGCGACTACAACCGTCGCGTGCAGTCGTTTCCTTCGGGCGTCGTAGCGTGGGCCCTCAGGTTCGAAGACGCTCCCTATTTCACGATCGACCCCGCCGTACGCTCGAAGGTGGCGGCCGCCCCGGACGTCACGTTGGGGGGAGCATCGAGTTGACGACCAGAAGCACGGAGTATCCGTTGCACGAGGCATGCAAGCCGCTGGAGTTCCTGCTCGGCACTTGGAGGGGCAGGGGCAAAGGGGTCTATCCGACGATCGATGATTTCGAGTACGAGGAGGAGGTGCGGTTCACGCACCTTGGGAAGCCGTTCCTCGCCTACTCGCAATCCACGTGGTCTGCGGCAGACGGCCGCCCCATGCACGGGGAAAGCGGCTTCTGGAGACCCCAGGCAAACGGACGCATCGAGATCGTCCTCGCGCACCCTTTCGGAGCGACGGAGATCCTCGAGGGCACCATCTCGGGAACGCGTATCGACGTTAAGAGCACCTCCCTGGCGACGACCGCGACCGCCAAGGACATCGCGGAGACGGGTCGCACGTTCGATCTGAGGAACGACGCGCTCGTGTACGAGATGGGGATGGCGACGTCGGGCCAACGCCTGCAAGGCCACCTCATCGCCGAGTTGCATCGCGTGTGACCTAAAGACGCGCGCACACCTGTATGGTCGTTCGCTATGAGACTTCAAAGAACGGCCCTGTTACTAACCGCGCTTGTTCTGCTGCTGGGCGTTGCGTGCGGCGACTCATCCCCCGATACCGACGCCGGCGCGGCCCCCTCGGCCACCCCCAGTCCGGCGGCCAGCGGAACCCCCTGTGACGTTCCGGTGGACGAGAGAGCGAACGGCCTCATCATCGAAGACGTCCTCTGCGGAAGCGGAGCTGAGGCGAAGAACGGTGACATCCTCGTCGTCCACTACACGGGCACGTTCGAGGACGGGACCGTCTTCGACACCTCCAAGAAGCCGGGTGGTCAGCCGTTCCCCGTGCAACTGGGGGCCGGCAACGTCATCAGGGGCTGGGACATCGGCCTGGTAGGCATGCAGGCCGGCGGTACCAGAAAGCTGACGATCCCGCCCCAGCTCGCCTACGGCCCCAACGACTACAACGGCATCCCGGGCGGCTCGACGCTGATCTTCGAGGTCGAGTTGCTTCAGATCCAGCCCCAATAGGCGAACCGGGCTCGCGAGTCGCCGCTAGATCCAGCACCAGCCGTCGGGTGGGCCCTCGTAGTCCTTCGTCGACGGACTCGTGCTCACCGTTTCGCCGCCGCGGCGCGTGATCGTCGAAGTCACCTGGACGGTCTCCCCTGGAGGCTTGACACAATCCGCGAACAGCGTGATCTCGCGATCGAAGATGCGGAAGTGTGGCGTCATCCTTTGCTCCCACTCGGGCTTGGGCAAAGAACCCTTCGTCATCACCGGGTAATAGAAAGCGAAGAGAGCGATCGTCGCGGTCGCGAACACCGCGATCGCGGTGCGCGCCTCCCAGGATCTCCCGAGGCGCGCGGCTGCGTACGCGAGGGCCAGACACATGAACGGGACCGACGGCAGTAGATAGAAGATGAATAGGGCCGAACGATCCGAGGCGGGGATCAGCCACGGCAGATAGGTGAGAAGGAAACCCGCCAGGATGAATCCCTCGGGCCTCCGCCAATCGCGCGACCGGACCCACGCGACCCCCAGGTACAACATGGCCACGAGCGACGACCACCAGACGAACGGGTTGCCCAGAGCGACGATCTCCTCGTAATTGCCCTCTGCCGTGGGCGGATGACACGCTGTCGCGCCCTCGGCCCCCGAGCAGAAGAAGTATGAGACGGGACGCTTTATCGCGAGCCAGGACCAGGACGGCGATTGATAGGAGTGCATCGCGGTCAGATCCTTGTGGAAGTCCCACATGTATTGCTGGCGCTCCCACACGTTCCGCAGCCACGAGCCCGGTTCCCACGGCGCTGCGAAGACCTGACCCTCGAGATGCCCGGCGTACGACGCGGCGTACACGATCACGGGAAGCAGCATCAGCCACAGGAAGATCGAAAACGATTCCGAGGCGAGGACGCGACCCAGAGACGACGGTTCCCCCGCTTCCCTGCGCGCGGCCTTCTCCCAGGCGATAGATATCAGGACGATCGCGATGAGGATGAAGGCTCCCGACCATTTGCACGCGGTGGCCGCCCCGGCCGCGATGCCGGCGGCGGCTCGCCAAGGTCTCAATAGTCGGTTGCGACGCGCCGACCCAACTTCGTCGAGGCGACGCATCAATGCGGCGCGATCCAGGAGGAGGAAGTAAAAGGCGAGGAGTCCGAAGAGCACGAGGAATATGTCGAGCATGGCTACGCGCGATTGGACGAAGTGCAGGAAGTCCAAGGCGAGGAGCAAGGCGGCGGCCGAGGCCGCGACCAGTGACGAGAAAAGTCTTCGAGCGATCAGGAAGAGGAGTGCGACCGACAGGCTTCCCGCAAGGGCTGACATGATCCGCCACCCGAATGAGTCGAACCCGAACGCGGCGACGCCCAGCGAGATGATCGCTTTTCCGAGAGGAGGGTGGACCTCGGTCGACTCACCCGGGATCCCGCAGAGCTCTGGATCCTCCTCGGCGAAGATGCACGCGTCCTTCGCGTAGTACACCTCGTCGAAGACGTACTCGGGCGGGTCCGCCAGGTGCACCAATCTGATGATGGCGGCGATCAGCGTGATCGCGACGATCGCGATGATCTCGGCTCGGCTCCAGCGCGGGGGAGGACGCCGGGCTAGGGATGCATCTTCGGTCCGAGGGATGACCTCGTCGGATCGGTACGCTCCGTCGGGCGGCACGCTCTCCTCCACGGGCGGCAGCATAGTTAGTCTGCGCGGTAGTGCAAGAGCGCGGAGGGGCCGTTATCGGCAAGGCGCTCGAGGGAGCGGTGGGCGACGCCTCTTGGCTCGGGTTGTTGCCCCTGAGCATCGAGGGCATCGTCGCCGCCACCTTGGTGGCGATCGGAGCGTTCCCGGCGGGGGCGTCCGGTGCCACGGCCGCAGCGGTCTTCCCGGCAGATGTCTTCTTCGACCTCAAGCAATCCCTGGCCTTCGGACGCACGTGGCCCTGGGTGGTTGCGGTCCTGTGCCTCAGCGTGCTGGCGCGGAGCGCCGTCTTCACGAGCTCGCTCTGGCTCGCCGGCGGGAGACGAGGGTCGTTCGCGCCCGCGTGGTTCCGGATGGCCGGCCTGACCGCCTGCGCGTGGGTGGCTCTGGTGCCGGCGGCGACCCTGATCCTGTCGGGGACGGCCATCCGTTACGCGCCCTTCCTCTTCGTGGGGGCCGCGCTTGGCGTCGCAGCGTCGACCTATCTCGCGCGGCACGCCTTCAGGCAGCGAGGCGATGCGGCAGGACCGGATCTCTCGGCATGGCTCGGTTACGCGTACCTGATCGCGGTCACCGGCCTGGCGAGGGAGTGGATGTCGGGACGGACCCCGGTCATCGTCATCGCTCTCGTCATCGCGCTGACCGGCCCGATGCACGGGTTGGTCCTCTTGCGTTGGAGCAACTCGCGGCGAGGAAAGGGGCCGCGCGGGAAAGCCGCACTCGTCGCAACCATCCTCGCGGTCGGCGCGGGCCTGGGCGCCGTCGCCTACGACCGCTACCTGAACGAGATCCCGCGCGCCCGCGAGACGCGTGACTCGCATCTCTATCTCCTGGGCGGAGTCGACTCCACCAGCAAGACGGGGGCTCTCACGGATCTCGACGTCCGTGCGCTGGGATGGCGTCCGGCTCAGGTCATCGTGCTCTCCTACCGAGGACTCGATTTTCCCTATACGGCGGTCGATACGCACCAGGACCTCGACGACGTAGCGCGCAGGGTGGCGACGCAGATCGAACTCCCCCTCATGCCCGGCGACGCGTTGCTCGGCCACTCGCAGGCCGGCCTCATCGTCGATCGGATGCTGGCCGCACACCTGCCGGTGCCCCCGCGGGTCGCGGTGATGGCTCCTCCGCCCACCGATCCGCCGAGGATGGAACTGCCCCCGCCGGGAAGTACGGGCGCCGGTGCACCCGCCGCGGATCTGGATCGCGCTCTGGCCGCAGCGCTCGACGCGATCGGGGCTCCCACGTACGACGCGAGCGTTCCGGCGAGCCCGGTGAACCTCGATCCCCTCGCCGTTCCCCACGCCGAGGTCGACCGGCTTGCTGTGTGGGCCCTGGGGGATTCGGTGTGGCTGGACGGAGATTGGCGGCGAACGGGTGAGATCAATGTCGTTTCGATCAGTGACCACGTGGGGGCGGCGAGCGACGAGCGCGCGGTCGAGGTGGTGGGCCGGTTCTTCGCCGGCCGCTCCGTCGAGGGAGACGAATCGTCGTGGCGAAGTCTCCTGGTCAACGCCATCCGCTATACGTTCGAACCATGGAGGCCCTGAAGAGGTACGCGAGATGCCCGGCTCTCTAACCCTCTGCGCCACGCCGATCGGCAACCTCGAGGACACCTCTCAGCGAGTCATCCGCGTATTGGAGGAGGCCGACATCGTCGCGTGCGAAGACACCCGCCGAACCCGCAAGCTGCTCACGCACTTCGGGATAAAGGCGCGGCAACTCGTGACCTACAACGAGGGGAACGAACGGAGGAAAGCAGCGGAGCTCGTCACGCATATAGGCAAGGGACGCAGACTGGTGCTCGTCTCGGATGCTGGGATGCCGGGGCTTTCCGATCCGGGCTACAGACTCGTGCGTGCGTGCATAGAGGCGGGCCTCCCCGTCGACGTGATCCCCGGGCCCAATGCCGCGATCAGTGCGCTCGCGATCTCGGGACTCCCTCCGGGTCGTTTCGTGTTCGAAGGATTCCTCCCGCGGAAGACAAGCGAGAGGCGGCGACACATCGAGACGTTGAAGGAGGAGCAACGAACGCTCGTCTTCTACGAATCCCCGCACCGCGTCACCGATGCGCTGGCGGATCTTGCCGCCGGACTTGGTGAGCGACCGTCGGCTCTAGTGAGGGAGCTCACCAAGATGCATCAAGAGGTCCTGCGCGGGACCTTGCCGGAATTGGCCACGACCGCCGAAGAGCGTCCACCGCGCGGCGAGATCGTTCTCGTCGTCGGCGGAGCGGTTCGGGGTGCGAGGGAGCCGGTGGACCCCAGTGAGCTCGCGCGGCGAGCCCGCGCGCTGATGGACGAGGGAGTCGAGAGGCGAGAGGCGATGGCTCAGGTCGCGCGGAAGTCCGGGGTTCCGAAGAGGGAAGTGTTCGACGCTTTGGTGGAGAAGGGTTCGAGCGCTACTTGACGGTGGAGGGCGCGGTCTCCGTGTCGGGGAGGCGAACCACCTGGCCGTGCTTGCTGAGCTCTGCGACGCAGTTCTCGCACAGCATGCGGCCCTTGAACTCGACCGCCGGGTTGGGGGCCTCACAGAAGAGGCAGACGTCCTGGCGCTTCTGCAGGATTATCGTTTCGCCGTCAACGCTGATCTCGAGCTCGTTGCCCTCTTTGATCCCGAAGACCTTGCGAAGCTCGGAAGGGAGCACGATGCGGCCAAGCTCGTCGATCTTACGAACCACCCCGGTAGACTTCATCGTCCTTGCTCCCATGGCTAAATGGTAACTCCTGTAAGTATCCCCTTCAAGAAGAGGATGTCAAACCCTCAACAAAAGCCCCGTTAACGGACAATCCCTAACAGAAAGCACACTGTGGGCCAAGAAGTCTTCTATCTAACGACCCCCATATATTACGTGAACGCCGCCCCGCACCTCGGCAATGCCTATCCGACGGTTGCGGCTGATTTCATCGCACGCTTCCGCCGGATGCAAGGCCTTTCGGTGCATTTCCTCACGGGAACGGACGAACATGGAGAAAAAGTTGCCCGCACGGCCGAGGAGAAGGGGCTCTCACCGAAGGAGTGGGCGGATCAGATGGTGCCCCAGTGGCAGGAGGTCTGGGCGGCCCTCGACATCTCGAACGACGACTTCATCAGGACGACCGAGGAGCGTCACGAGAAGCC
>JAXDJL010000229.1:0-3999 GCA_034665685.1 Actinomycetota bacterium
CGGAAGCTTTGCTCGCAGGCGTCACCACCATCGTTGACTTCTTCTATCTCCACGACGACTCGAACGACAACGCGGCCCAGGTCATCAGGGCGGCGCGCGATATCGGCATCCGTCTCGTCTTCGCTCGCGCCTTCTACGATCTCGACGCTCCGACCCTCGCTCCGCGCCGGTACCGCGAGAGCAGAGAGGACGCGACCGCGCGTTTCGAGGAGCTCGCGGCGGCTCACGAAGGAGATCCGCTCGTATCGATACAGCCGGCGCCTCATTCGCTTCACGCGGCGTCCCCCGAGACGATCCGCGCCGCACTCGACGCGGCGGAACGTTTCGGGGTCCCATGCCACTTGCACCTCGCGGAAGCGCGCTACGAGGTCGATCAAGTGCAGGAGCGATTCGGCACGACTCCCGTGCGTCTCCTCGAGCGCGAGGGTTTGCTCCGTCCGAGCCTCGTCACGATCCACACAGTGTGGGTGGACGACGAGGAGTTGGGACTCCTTGCCGATGCCGGCGTCGGCGTCGTCCACTGTCCCGGCGCGAACGCCTTCCTCGGCGACGGCATCGCCCGAGTTCCCGAGATGTTGCGCCGCGGCATCCGCGTCGCATTGGGTCCCGACGGCGGCTGCGCCAACAACAGGCAGAGCGTTTTCGACGAGATGCGGATGGCCTCCCTCGTTGCGAAGGCGCGGCTGACAGATGGCTCGGCCCTGGATGCGCCGACCGCCTTTCGGTTGGGAACGGCCGCCGGGGGAGACCTCTTGGGCCTACC
This sequence comes from Actinomycetota bacterium, assembly GCA_034665685.1. GTDB lineage: Bacteria > Actinomycetota > CADDZG01 > CADDZG01 > WHSQ01 > JAUJNU01. The sequence goes on from JAXDJL010000229.1 coordinate 764, forward strand.
TGTTGGGACGCTCGCTCCGGGCTCCTACGCCGACCTCGTGGCGCTGGACCTTGCCGACCTCTCGCTACAACCCCTGGCCACGATCGATCGTCAGATGGTCCACTCCATGCAGGCCACGGCGATCACGAAGGTGATGGTCGGAGGCACCGTGGTGAGCGAGGCACATCGCCTGACCCAGATGCCGATGAAGTATCTGAAAGATCTGGTCGCAGCGGCAACGAAGGGCTGGGCGCGCCCCTAACGGGGACTACTTAGCGTGCTTCTTGAGGTAATCGAGGTAGATAGGGCGAAGCGCGTCGGCCATCTCGGGGTCGTCGTCCGAGTTGATGAAGTCCTCCAGCAGACGAGCGGTGCTGAGCACGTCCTCTTCCGCCTCACCGAGGTGCCCTGCCGCGGCTTCGGCGGCGGGGATCGACCTGACCAGTTGCCATAGGAACCTCGCATCCAGGTGCTTCACCGCGGTTCGCACCGCGCGGTGGTGCAACTCCGTAGAGGGCAGCGAATCCAGATCTTCGGTCGTCATGGCGAGGAGCCTACCGGGCCGAAGGGGAGTGCCGGCGCCAAGCGGCCGGCTAGTCGCGCTGCTGGGGCTCCATGGGGATGCGGATGCCGCGATCGGCCGCTACCTCTGCGGCGCGCGAGTACCCGGCGTCGACGTGACGCATGACGCCCGTCCCCGGGTCGGCCGTGAGGACTCTCTCCAGACGGCCGGCTGCGTCTGAGCTTCCGTCCGCGACGACGACCATGCCCGCGTGGATGGAGTAACCGATCCCCACCCCGCCGCCGTGATGCACGGACACCCAGTGGGCGCCGGCCGAGGTATTCAAGAGGGCGTTGAGGATCGGCCAGTCCGCGATCGCGTCCGAGCCGTCCAGCATCCCCTCGGTCTCGCGGAACGGTGAGGCGACGGATCCGGCGTCGAGGTGGTCGCGGCCGATCACGATAGGGGCGGAGACTTCGCCCGACGCCACCAGCTCGTTGAAGGCAATGCCGGCCCTAGCTCGTTCTCCATAACCGAGCCAGCAGATCCGCGCGGGCAATCCCTGGAAAGCGACGCGTTCGCCGGCCAGCTCGATCCAGCGCCGGAGCCGTTCGTCGTCGGGAAAGAGCTCCAGGATCGCTCGATCGGTGCGCTCGATGTCGGCGGGGTCACCGGACAGGGCAACCCACCGGAACGGGCCCTTCCCCTCGCAGAAGAGCGGCCGCACGTAGGCCTCCACGAAGCCGGGGATGTCGAACGCGTCCGCCACTCCGGCGTCCTTCGCCTGCGTCCGGATGTTGTTCCCGTAATCGAAGCAGACGGCACCTTTTCGCTTGAATCCGAGCCATGCCTCGACGTGCTGCGCGACCGAGTCGAGCGACCGCTTCAGATAGGTGTCGGGGTCCTCGCGCCTGAGAGCCCGCGCCTCCTCCAACGACATCCCGGCCGCGACGTATCCGTCGAGCATGTCGTGCGCCGACGTCTGGTCGGTGACGACGTCGGGAGAGAATCCCCGTTGGAGCAAGAGGGGATGGACCTCGGCCGCGTTCCCCAACAAGGCCACCGAGAGGGCCTCGCCCTTCTTCCGCGCTTCCTCGACCCAAGCGACCGCTTCGTCTATGTCTTCCGTCTTGCGATCGATGTAGCGCGTTTCGAGCCGGCGTTCGATGCGGGAGGGATCGACCTCGACGCAGAGTGCGACGCCACCGTTCATAGTCACGGCCAGGGGCTGCGCCCCGCCCATCCCGCCCAGCCCCGCGGTCAGGACGATGCGGCCGGCGAGGGTGCCGTCGAAGCTCTGCGTCGCCAGCTCCGCCAGCGTCTCGTAGGTCCCCTGCAGGATCCCCTGGGTCCCGATGTAGATCCACGACCCAGCGGTCATCTGGCCGTACATCGTCAGCCCTGCGGCCTCCAAGCGGTGGAACTCGTCCCAGGTAGCCCAATGCGGGACGAGCATCGAGTTCGAGATGAGGACGCGAGGCGCTCCCTCGTGGGTTCTGAAGACTCCGACCGGCTTGCCCGACTGCACCAGCAGGGTCTCGTCGCCCTCGAGCCGGCGGAGCTCGGCAACGATCGCCCGGAACGCCTCGGGGTTGCGCGCCGCTTTGCCGGAGCCTCCGTACACGACCAGATCCTCCGGACGCTCGGCGACCTCGGGGTCGAGGTTGTTCATGAGCATCCGCAGGGCGGCCTCCTGCGGCCATCCCTTGCACGTCAGGTCGGACCCCCGCGGGGCTCGGACCGGTGCCATCCGTTCGCTCATGCTCTCCTTATACTGCCGCGCGATGCCAGACGCACCTACTGCAGATCCCAAGCCGAACGAGGGAGCCCCGGACCCCTATCCGAAGCCGCGCCCCGAGGGAGAGCCGCCGCCGATCCTCAAGCTGCGAGAGATGATCGAAACCCAGCTCGCCGAGATGATGAGCGGGTACCTCGCCGACCAGAGCGGGGCGTACATCGTGGGGGCCGAGTCCGCCCGCATCTTCGTGGTGCCGGCCTGGATCCCCGACGGTCCGTCCGTGGTCCGCGTTTTCGCCATCACCAACGTTGACGTGCCGATCACCGCGGAGCTGACCTCCTATCTCCTCACGACGAACCTCGAGTTCGTCTTCGGCGCCTTCGCCCTCGACGTGAGCAACGGGGCGGTCTGGTTCAACCACAACCTCCTGGGGGACCACACGTCGCCGGAGGAGCTCGAGGCCACGATCGGGGCCGTCGCCCAGACGGCCGACAAGTACGACGACGAGATCAAGGCCCGCTTCGGGGGCCGTCTCTACGTGGAGGCCCCGAGGGAGTCCCTCCCCACGCCCCCGGCCCCCGGATATCTATGACGAAGTTCCGCCGGAGTCGGGCCGCGCGTCTTTATGCTGATTCCTTCGCCCCAAGGAATGGAGAGAAGCGTGACCGACACCATCGAGACCCCCGCCGCCGAAGCCTCGATCGACGTGACCGATAGCCCCACCGGAGCTATCCGTCCGGGCGACAAGCCCAACGAGCTCCTCGTGTTCGATCACGGCTTCGTGCGGCTCGACGATTGCATGGCGAACGACCTGTCCGTCATCAACTCCGCGCGCGTTAGCTTCGCCGTTCGTAAGGAGGAGATGGACGACCGCGACAAGGGCCTCATCAAGTTCCTGATGCGCGATCGGCACGGGACGCCGTTCGAACATAATTCGTTTCGTTTCCACGTCCGCACGCCGATCTTCGTCGCGCGCGAATGGTTCCGGCATCGTATTTCTTCCTTCAACGAGGAATC
>JAXDJL010000230.1:0-6185 GCA_034665685.1 Actinomycetota bacterium
GGGGAAGGGGCCCGGAGCAATCGCATTGATCGTGATGTGGTCGCCTGTGAGGTGATGCGCTAGGTGACGGGTGAGCATATGCACCGCCGCCTTGCTCGCCGAGTACGCGTAGTTCTGCAGGAGCGGAACGCGGAGGCCGTCTATCGAACCTATGTTGATCACGCGGGCCGGGTCGTCGGCGGTCCCGGCCTTGCGCAGGAGCGGCAGGAAGCGTTGCGTCAGGAAGAAGATCGCCTTGACGTTGAGGTCCATCACCTTGTCGAACCCGGACTCCGGATACTCCTCGATCGGCGCCCCCCACGCGGCCCCCGCGTTGTTAACGAGGATGTCGAGGTGGTCTTCCTTGGCAGTCACGCCCTCGACGAGGTGCTCCACTCCGTCGAGGTTCGACAGGTCTGCGGGGACGGCGATGCAGGTGCCCGCGCGAGAAAGCTCCGCGGCAACCTCCTCGCACACGTCCGCCTTCCGAGACGAGATGTAGACGCGGGCGCCGGCCTCGACGTAGCCGCGCGCGATCATGAGGCCTATCCCGCGCGATCCACCCGTTACGACGGCGACCTTCCCATCGATAGAGAACAGGTCGGACGTCATCGTTACCTCTCGTTCCGGTGTGGTCGCCCGGCCGGACCTTTGCCGGGCAGGATGATCTGCGTGCAGCGCGCCGCCGCGAGCAGCTTGCCGTCCTCGTCGAAGAGCTCGGAGGAACAGAAGATGGCCCTCTTCGTTCGGTTGACGACCTTGCCAGAGCCGCGCAGCAGCCCGGGATGCGCAGAGCGCATGAACTCCACATTGAGGTTGCTCGTGAGGAAGGCCTCGTCGCGGTCGAGGAGGGTCCACGCCGCTCCACCCATCGCAGTGTCGAGCAGCGTGGAGACGAGGCCGCCGTGAACGATGTATCCGGCGAACGCCGGGAAGGCGTAGTCCTCCGTCGCCTTCCACTCGATCACCTGATGCCCGGGCTCCCACACGACGCGCTCGTAACCGAGCGTCCTCCATACGTGGGGGCCGTCTACCGGAGGGCCGCTCTCCAACTGACCCAGCTGGAAGTTCTCGCCCGCTTCGAATTCGGTCATGGCCGGTGAGTCTAATGTTCGCACGGCAGATCTTTCCCCGGCACTACGGAGGTAGCGGATGGCGACGGGCAGTGGAAGGTTCCAGGACAAGGCTGCGCTCGTCACGGGGGGAGCATCCGGGATCGGGCTGGCGGTGGTCGAGGCCCTGCGTGCTGAGGGTGCCGACGTCCTCGTCGTGGATAGAGATGAAGACCGCGCGTCGGCGGTCGCGGAGCGGACCGGGGCCCGCGCGCACGCCGCGGATGTCTCGGATCGCGATGCGATGCGGGGGGCCGCCGAGGACGCGGAGAAAGCCTTCGGCCGGCTCGACGTCGCCCACCTGAACGCCGGCGTCACGACGGGGGAGACGGTCATCGATCAACTCTCGACCGAGGCATACCGCCGGGCGCTGTCGGTGAACGTTGACGGCGTCGTTTTCGGCGTGCAGGCGGTGGCGCCGGTGATGGAGAGGAGCGGAGGAGGCTCGATCGTGGTCACCGGTTCCCTCGCCAGCCTCGTTGCCTATCCGGTCGACCCGATCTATGCGCTGACGAAGCACGCCGTCATGGGGTTCGTGAGAGGCGTCGCTCAACAACTGATCGACCGAGGGATCGCCATCAGCGTCGTCTGTCCCGGCTTCGTCAGGACCCCGCTCCTCGGCGAGGAGTACGCGGGGATGTTCGACAACGCGGACTTCCCGCTCTTGGAGCCCGAGGAGGTCGGCGCGACGGTCCTCACGGCTGCGGCAACGGCCGAGCCCGGCGCCGTGTACGTGTGTCAGCCGGGACGAACGAACGAGTCGTACAAGTTCCGCGGCGTCCCCGGCCCCCGTACGGCGGACAAGAGCGCGGTGGGAGCCCCTCCCGAGCCGGGCCGGACACCTCGCTGATGTCCCGCTAAGGTCGAGGGTCATGGACGCTCCCTTCATGAACTACCAGAACGAGATCTACCTCGGTGGGCTCTCGCAACAGCGTCCGTCTTTCCCCCTGTCGATCCCGGAGCTCGAGGCGCGCGCCTACGAGGCGATGACGCCCGAGGCGCGTGGCTATGTCGAGGGAGGAGCCGGATCGGGATACACGATGAGGGCGAACCGCGACGCCTTCGACCGCTGGCGCATCGTGCCGCGCATGTTGAACGACGTCGCCGAGAGGGACCTCTCCATAGAGCTCTTCGATCGGACCTACCCGGCCCCCGTTCTGCTCGCGCCCATCGGCGTGCAATCGATCGTTCATCCGGAAGGGGAGCTGGCCGTAGCGCGCGCCGCGGCTCAGGTCGGCCTCCCCATGATCCTCAGCACGGCGGCTTCCCATTCGATCGAGAACGTTGCGGAAGCGTCCGGGAGCGGCGCGCGGTGGTTCCAGCTTTACTGGCCGAACGACGAGACCCTGACGCGCAGCTTCATCGCGCGGGCGGAGGAAGCGGGCTACGAGGCTCTGGTGGTTACGCTCGACACCTCCCTTCTCGCGTGGCGTCCCGCGGACCTCCAGAGCGCGTACCTTCCCTTCCTCATGGGGCAGGGGATCGCCAACTACATCACCGACCCCACCTTCCGCGCGGCATTGGAGAAGGATCCAGAGGAGGACATGACCGGAGCCGTCATGCGCTGGGTGCAGGTGTTCTCGAACCCCGCGTACACATGGGACGACCTCGCCATGATCCGCTCGGCCACCGACCTTCCGATCCTCCTGAAGGGGGTGCTCCACCCGGACGATGCCCGCAAGGCCGTCGAGCACGGCATGAACGGGGTCATCGTGTCCAATCACGGCGGTCGTCAGGTCGATGGGTCGATCGCAACCTTGGACGCGCTGCCCGCCGTAGTCGCCGAGGTGGGGGACGACTTCCCCGTGCTCGTCGACAGTGGTGTGCGGACGGCCTCGGATGCCTTGAAAGCCGTGGCGCTCGGTGCGCGCGCCGTACTGCTCGGCCGCCCTTACATCTGGGGCCTCACGCTTGGGGGGGAGGCCGGCGTGATTCAGATGCTGCGCGCCTACCTCGCGGAGCTCGATCTCACGCTCGCCCTAACGGGGAACCGTTCACTATCGACGGTCGGGCGGGAGACCATCCAGCCGCGCCCGGCGGGGGAGATCGGAGCTCGTTAGATGGACGAAGAGAACGTCAATCACAGGGACTTCGGGGGCAGTGGCGACCCCATGTTGCTCGTCCATGGACTCGGCGGGTCGATAGAGAACTGGCTTCCCGTAGCGCCGCTACTAACGCGCGTTGGAAGAGTCGTCGCGATCGATCTGCGCGGTCACGGTCGAACTCCTATGGGCGATGGCGAGACCGCCGATGTGTACTCCAACCGGGCGCTCATCGAAAGGTTCATCGACGCCCACTTCGACGAGCCGGTCACCTTGGTCGGCAACTCGATGGGAGGGATGATCTCCCTGCTGCACGCCGCCGAGCGTCCGGACCAGGTGGCGCGGCTCGTCCTGGTCGACCCGTCCGTCCCAACTCCCGACGGTGTCCCGCGCGATCCGGTCGTCGATGCACTCTTTTCCACCTACGTGATCCCAGGAACGGGAGAGGAATTCATCCGGCAAGCCACCGCGACCTACGGCCCCGAGGCGATGACGCGCCGGACCATCCGCTTGTGTTGTCGCGATGCGGGCCGGGTCGGCGAAGACGTAGTGCAGGCGCACATCGATCTGGCGGGCGAGAGGACCTCGATGCCATGGGCCGTCGACGCCTTCATCCAGGCCGCCCGCTCGCTCGTCGACCTGAAGCTGCGGAGCGGGGAGTACTACGACCTCATCAAGTCCATCCGGCAGCCGGCGCTCATCGTCCAGGGGGCTCACGACCGCCTGGTCCCGCTGGGGGCGGCGATGGCCGTGGCCGACCTTCGTCCTGACTGGCAGATCGTCACCTTCGACGATGCGGGTCACATGCCTCAGCTCGAGATGCCGGAGGGATTCGTGGACGTGGTCCTCCTGTGGCTCGCACACCAGAAACGCCTGGAGGAAGTAGGTCGATCCGCCTAGTCCTGTGGGCTCGCCCCCAGAGACGCCTGGAGGAAGTGGTTGCAGGAAGTAGGTGGATCCGCCTAGCAGAGCAGGTATGAAGCGCCGCCCGGGCGAATAGGACAAACTGTCGGAACGCGAGCGCTACCTCGGGGGATGTGTGGCAGACGCGGCGGTGGGAGCAGAACGTGAGACCCGCCGGAGCTGGCTGGGAAAGCTCCGGTCTCTCCTGTCGCGCGCCTCGGCCGAGAGAGAGCCTCTCGTCGCCACCACCGGCCCCACCGGGTACCGAACCTTCTCCCCGAAGCTCGCTCCGAGCCTCTTCGTGACGGGGGGCCTCCTGGCGATCCTCGGCGGACTCGGCGCATGGATCCGGACGTCCCAGGTCGTGGTGGAAGGGTTCGCAGAGGAGCAGATCGGCGTCGTCATGGGTCACGCCGCAACTTGGGGACGCGTGATCGGGATCCTCGGCGCTCTCACGACTTTGTCCGCTCTCGCCTGGCTGCAGCCGCGCCTCATCCCGAAGCTCGCGTCTGTGGCTCTTGCTCTGGGGATCATCGGCCTTGCCGCGTGGCGGCTCCCCGTGATCAACAGACAAGCCGAGGCCTTCGCCGACCAGGCGCTAACGGGTGACGCTCAGTTCATCGTGTATCACGCAGGCTTCGGGTGGGGAGCGTGGTGCTTGATCGCTGCGACCGTTCTCCTCTTCCTCGGGGTCACCGCCGGGATCCTCCGGGAGCTGGACCTCAGAAGGGGAGTGGAGGCATGAGACGCAAGGTTGTCAGCGCGCTGATCGCTTTCGGTCTGCTGCTCGTCGCGTGCAACGGGCACGCGGTGCTGGTCGAGGAACGTCAGGGAGGAGACGCCTCCCTTACCGGCGCGACCGGAGAGGCGGGGGCCGGCGGCGATGGCTCGGGCGGCGCTGCCGGGGAGGGAAGCCTCATCGCCGGTGGCTCGGACGCGGTCGACCTCGGCGAGTCGGGCGCGACGGGTGGAAGCGGCGGAAGTGGGTCCGGTTCCGGCGGCGAGGGCGGCGTCCCGTGCGCGACCACGTCGAACCCCGAGGAGGGATTCACGGCGGACACGATCAAGCTCGGAACGATCATCCCCTTGACCGGCTCCCTCAGGCCCCTCGGCGAGCAGACGGCTCGAGTCATGAAGCTGGCGGTCGACCGCATCAACAAGCTCAACAAGCTGCCGGGTCCCTACCCGCTTACCTGGGGCTGTGGAGACCGGCCCGGCATCTTCGGACGCAAGCTGGAGCTCAAGATCTACTCCCTCCAGAACAACACTCCAGAAGAGGCACTCGCGGCGATGCGTCGTCTCGTCGATGTCGAGAAGGTGTTCCTCGTGCGCGACTGCTACCTGGAGTCGAACCTCATGGGTCCCGCTACGCAGTACCAGAACCAGAAGGGCGTGCCCGGTATCTGGTGCTACTTCTCAGAGATGACTTCATCGCTCGCTCCGTGGAACTACTCGCCCGGCATCAACCCGGCGGTGGCGGCCGGGATCGAGGTGGGTTACCTCATGAACAGGTTGAAGAAGCAACGGCTCGCGGTGATCGCAGACCCCGGCGTCGAGAACACGCTGGTCAAGGTGGTCCGCCGCGTCGCCGCACACTTCAACCATCCGATCCCGAGCGACTGCATCGTCTACAAGAAGGCTCAGGAGGCATCGAGTGGGATGCGCGCCGAGATCACAAGGATCAGGACCTGCTACGGGCCGGGCCAGTCTCCCGATGCTGTGGTGGCGCTCGACGCGTTGAACGCGGTCTTCGGCGCACTCGAAGCGAAGAGCCAGGGATGGCGAGGGGCGGACAACGGCGTGCAATGGGATTGCACCGGCCTGTCCTGCTGGATCACGAGCCTCGCCGACCTGTGCGGTGACGCATGCCAAGGCATGCTGACGAACTGCGCTTCTCTGCCGTGCGTCCCATGGGCGAGCGCGGAGAAGTATCCGTCGGTCGCCAACTTCCGTGAGTTCCACGAGGAGTACGTGCCGCAAGAGCCCGAGGACATCCTCACGTATGGGCCACAAGCGATCACTAGTGGTATCGCGCTCTGGTTGACGATGACCGGACCCGATCTCTCGCGCGACAAGTTCGTTTCGACGATCACCGGACTGAACAACTGGAGCTCTGGGGTGGGGCCCACGATCACGATCTCGCCCGAGG
>JAXDJL010000231.1:0-9205 GCA_034665685.1 Actinomycetota bacterium
TTGGGGGGCCGGGCGGTTTTCTCCCCCGGGGACGTCGCCGGCGACCACGACGACGCCGCGGCCGAGTTGGCCGCCGAGAGACGTCAGCGGGTGGACGCACTGGAGGCAGAGGCCGAGGCGGCAGAAAGCGACTCGCGGGACGCGGCGCGGGAGGTCGATCGGCTGAGGGAAGAAACGCGACGCGCCGAGAGGACCGCTGCGGTGGCTGAGAAACGCGCCGCAAAGGCGCGCGACCGGGCGAACAAGGTGGGCGGCGACGAGAAGTGAGGCTGCGCTCCTAGGTGACGCTGCGAAGGAAATCCAGCACGGCCCCGTTGAACTCAGCCGCGCGGGTGCGATGCACGAAGTGACCGCCGTCTATGACTTCGAATCCTCGCAGGTCGTCGAACATGGCGGCCGTCGCTTCCATCAGATCTCTTCCGATCGCGGGATCGCGCGCTCCGTGGATCACGAGGCCCGGCTGCTCCACGCGTCCAAGTCGTTGGCGGAGCTTCCACGGCCGTAGGTTCGCTCGGTAGTACTCGAGAGCGCGGGCCATCTCCGAAGCGCTGTCGATCTCTGTTACGCATCGAGGCGACGCCCGATCGATGACGCTCTTCTTGCCGACGAGATGCTCGATGCCGGGGATCTGGAAGAGAGCCACGTACCAGGATCTGAGCAGCTGACGAGGATCCCTAAGGACTCCCCCGAACACGTCGGCATGTGGCGCACAAGCGGCGACTAGAGATCGCACGGCGTGCGGGTGCTGGGTCGCCACCACGTGGCCGATCATGCCTCCCCAATCGTGTCCGATGAGGTGCACGCCATCTTGATCGAGCTCTATGCGCAGGTCCGCGACGCAGCGAGCGAGCTCGTCCATCGCATATGAGGGAGGCTCGTCGGTACCGCCGTAACCCGGCAGGTCGGCCGCGTACACGCGGAAGCCGGCGTCGGCCAGAGCGGGGATCTGCGACTCCCAGGTTCGCCAATACTCGGGGAAGCCGTGCAGCAGCAGGACCGTCGGGCCGGACTCGGGACCCGCCACCGCGATCCGCCAGTTGAGGCCTCCCGCGAAGATCGTCTCCTCGGCCACGTCCCACGCAGGCTCGATCATCCGTTCCCCATCCCTTGTTCGGGTCTCGTGCGGAGCTCAGCCGGAGACAGTCCCCTGGCGTGCTCGACGACCTCGCGCTGATCGTCGCTCAGCAATCTCTTAGTCGTTCCGGCTGCCATCGAGAACAGATCGAACGCGGCCACACACGAAGTGAGGAAATCCTCGCCGTGTTCGCCGAGGGCCGCCTCTTGTGCCTCGTGCCAGGCATCTCCCTGTTTCTCCCCGACGAGATCCCACAGTTTCTTCTCGGATTCGTAGAGGAGGCGGTGATGCACCGCCATGACCGGCGCAACGTCGAGCGCTACGGTCGAGCGCTGCATAGCGGCCCCCGTTGAGATGCCCTGATCGAGGTTGCTGTAGAGACTGTGGACCTCTTCGGCCAGCTTCGTGATCTCGGTAGCGACGTGTTCGTCGATGGAGCCCGGATCCACGCGATCCCACGTCCACGCCTCGGCCTCGCGCTGCAGCTTGGCGGCCACTCCTTTGGGGTCCTCGAGTAAGAGGGCGCTTCTCCATCCGGGGATGATGCTTCCAACCTCTTCTGGGTTCTCGAAGAGCTTCCGATGTTGGTCCTCTGTCTGCCACGCCGTCGAAACGAGGAAACCCCCATGTCGTTCGAGTCGCTTGGGTTTCTCTTTCCCGACAACGCGTAGATCGAGGTCGGACTCGGGGTGCGCGTCGCCGCGCGCCCATGATCCCGTCAAGATCACGGCTTCCGCCCCCTCGCGGACGAGTCTCGCCGCCACCTCGCTCGCGGCTCGGAGCGCGCGCTCCTTGAGTTCTTCAGTCATATGTCTATGTGCACCTCCGCGACCCATCGGTCGCCCTCTCGTCCCGTGCTCAGGTCAGGGAGGTCACCGTACCCACAGAGCGCTTCTTTCAACGTGGGTCCCGATCTCTACGAGCGGGCGCGGTCGTTACCCGGCGACCCTCAAGGGAAGCGGGAGCGTTAGAGCTCGGACTTGGCCGGAAGCTCCGATTCGTCCGGGATGATCAGCGTGGTCCCGATGCTGAGAGCGGCGGGGTCCGAGATGTTGTTGACCTCGGCCAGGTAATCGCCGTACGCGGTGTCCCCGTAGAACTTCTCTGCGATCGTGTTCAGCGAGTCTCCGCTCTGGACCACGTACTCCTCACCCGTGAACTCGGTCCCGTTCCCCGACGCGTCGGGAGTGGTCTCATCGGTCGGGGTCGTGTCCGTGGTGGTGTCCGTTGGTGCTTCGGCGGCGGCCTGTGCATCGGCGAGCTGGGTCGTCAGATCGTCGTTCTCCGTCTCGAGCGCGGCGAGCCGGTCGTTCGCTACCTTCAGGTCCGACGCGGGTATCCCATTTGGCGCGCTCATCCGACCGATCACGAACGCGAGCAGGAGGGTTAGGCCGAAGAACGCGAGGCGCCCCCACAGGACGTTCGTGGTTTCGGGCTCGGTTTCTTCTTCTTCGGGATCCCAGTCGTAGGAGGTCGTTTGAGGCTCGTACGGCTCGAGAGGTTCCATCAAAGGGTCCGGCATGGGACGTGCTTCCTTTCGGTGGCGACCATCGGTCCAAGCGTAGCCCAACAGGCCCCAGCCCTAACGTTTTCGCGAAGTCTTAGGCCGTTTCCTCCCGATGTGGGCCTAGTGGCGGCGGAATCGCTCGAGCATCCGGGGGCGGATCGCCTTGAGGAAGGCCCTCGCCGCACGTCCGGACCTCCGGACATCCCGCGGCTCGAGATTCGCGACCGTGTCCCTCGATGAGTGGTACTCGGGCGTCTCCCCGCTGTACATGAAAGAGGCGGGGATCCCCGCGTGCTCGAAGGGGCCGTGGTCCGAGCAGTCGCACAACACGCGGTACTCCGCCGCTATGTTCTCCTCCCTGACCTTGCGGTAAAGGGTTCGAGCCACCACGTCATCCGCTATGCCCGAGTTCCCGACGAGGAGTGGCCTGCCGTCCGCCACCATGTCGACCGACGTCATCCCGGCCAGACGTCGGCGACCGTCCGGGCCCAGGCGCTTCACGAACACCTCCGACCCGATGTGATGCGTTCCGTCTTCTCCGTACTCTTCCGATCCGAATCCGACGAAAGTAACGAAGCGCGCCTGTTTCGTCCCGGCCGCGATCTTGGCGAGCTCCAGGACCACCGCCGTTCCGGAGGCGTTGTCGTTGGCGCCGGGGGACGTGGGCACGCTGTCCATGTGACCGCCGATCACGACCCCGTACCTGATCGCCCCCGGCCATCGCGCCACGACGTTCCGCGACGTGCCGCCGTCAACCGAGAATCGCTGGATCGTCACGTCGTAGCCGTAGTTGCGGAACTTGCGAGCCACGTACCGGGCCCCGCGTGTCTCGCCCTCGGTCGTCCGCACCCTCACTCCGATGTCTTCGGAAAGGTGACGTATGTGCCGCATGGCGCGATGGAACCGAAAGCGAAGGAGCGGAGGACGCTCGTCTCGGGCCCGCGGAGCGATCCTCCCGGCAGCGAAGGAGGCGCGCGCCTCGTCGCGCGAGGCGATCGAGCCCGACGTCACCCAGAAAGAGGCCGCCAGGCAGCAGCCCAAGAGAACGGATAGCCGCAGAAGGCCTCGGAGGGTCACTGAAATAGAGTAGGGCGCATGCCCGAGAGAGATAAGCCGAAGCCCATCCTTCCCACGGGGTGGGCCGCACGAGGCGCGCGGCTGGCCGGCCAGACGGGCAAGTCCGCGGCTCGCTTTCTCGGGACCCGCGCCAAGGCGTTCGCATCTCCCGAGCGGGCCGACGAGTTCCTCGGCGGCTTCCATCAACAGACCGCCCAGCAGCTGGTCGGGATGCTTGGCGAGATGAAGGGGGCCGCGATGAAGGTGGGTCAGCTCGCGTCCTTCTATGAGTTCTCCATCCCGAGCGAGCACGCCGACACATATCGCGACGCGCTCACGATGTTGCAGAACTCCGCTCCTCCGATGGATCCGGCCGCCTCGAGGGCGGTCATCGAGGAAGAGTTCAATGAGCCCGTCGACAAGATCTTCGCGACGTTCGAGGATCAGGCGGTGGCGGCGGCGTCGATCGGCCAGGTCCATCGAGCAACGCTTCATACCGGCGAGACAGTCGCCGTGAAGGTCCAATATCCCGGAGTCGATCAGGCGATCCGGTCCGACTTGAAGAACATCAGCGCGATGACCAAGCTGTCGGTCGCGATCGCGCCGAACCTCGATCCCCGCGAGGTAGCCAACGAAGTGCGTGACCGCGTGATGGAAGAGCTCGATTACCGGCGCGAGGCCGCGAACCAGCTGAAGTTCACGCAGATGTTCGAGGACCACCCGTTCATCCTCATCCCGAAGGTCTATCCCGAGTACTGCAAGACCCGCGTGATCGTTCAGGAATTCGTCAACGGGGACTCGTTCCTCACGGCCTTCGACTGGGATAAGGCCGAGCGAGATCGGCTGGGGGAGATGGTCTTCCGCTTCTTCTGGGGTTGCCTCAACCGTTTCCTGCTCTTCTCCGCGGACCCGCATCCGGGGAACTACCTGTTGCTCCCGGACGGGCGCGTTGCCTTCCTCGACTTCGGTTTGGTGCGCGCGATCGATCCCGGTACGCGCGCCTCCCTGATCGAGGTCCTGCTCGCGCTGATCAACGACGATCCCGAGCGGGGGCGGGTCGCGCTCGAGGCACTGGGGATCCTCGGTCGCAAGACCCCTGAGGTCGCGGCCGTTTGGGATCACCTCAAGCTGCTCAACGGTCCCGTCCTCGAGGACAAAGAGATCACGATGACGAGGGAGATGGTCCAAGAGATCGCCGCGGCCTTCGACCCGCGGTCTCCTTCTTTCTCCACGATGCGCAAGGTGGGGATGCCCGGCGTGATCATGACCCTCAATCGGATGACGTTCGGTCTCGCGTCGCTCTTGGGCCGCCTCGGGGCGACGGCGAACTGGCAAGCGATAGCGCGGGAGTACTGGTTCGGGGAAGAATCGCAGACGGAACTTGGCGCCGCCGAGCAAGAGTGGCTGGCGAAGGTGCACCCCGATATCGAGCCGCCGTTGGTGCCGGAATGACGTCCGGGAACGCCGGCCGATGAGCGGCGGAGTCTCAAGAGCCGTCTTGATCACGGGATGTTCGACGGGCATCGGGCGCGCGACAGCGGAACGACTGGCGAAGGGCGGGTGGCCGGTCTACGCGACCGCTCGGCGTCCGGAGTCGATAGCCGATCTCGAGGCGAAGGGTTGTCGGACTCTCGCGCTGGACGTTCAGGACGAGGGATCGATGCGTGCAGCCGTGGCGGCGGTGGAGGAGGCGGAGGGAGCCGTCGGCGTCCTCGTCAACAATGCCGGATACGGGGTTCACGGCGCGGTCGAGGAGACCCCGATGCAGGACGTGCGCGACCAGTTCGAGACGAACCTCTTCGGACTGGCTCGCCTCACGCAACTGGCGCTGCCCGGGATGCGGCGTCAACGCTGGGGAAAGATCGTCAACATCAGCTCGATGGGCGGCATCCTCACCTTTCCCGGCGGCGGTTTCTACCACGCGTCGAAACACGCGCTCGAGGCTCTCAGCGACGCGCTGCGCTACGAGGTGAGGCCCTTCGGGATCGGAGTTTCAGTCGTCGAGCCGGGCATCATCAAGACGTCGTTCGGTGACACCGCGGTCGCGACGGTGGCCGAGGAGGACGGCGCGTACGCGAGCTTCAACAAAGGATTGAAGAAGAAGATCGCGGGCGCTTACGACGGGCCGCTGTCTCGCGTCGCGATCGGGCCCGACGCCGTCGCGCGCGCCATCGAGAAGGCGATCTCGGCGAAGCGCTCACGCACTCGCTACGTGGTTCCGTCACCACTGAAGCCGTTGCTCTTCCTGAAGAAGGTTCTCCCGGACCGCGCCTTCGACGCGATCCTGCGCTCGCAGTACCCCTCACCGCGTCCCTAAAGGCTCCCTAGAGGCCCGGGTGCGAAGCCGGGTGAGCTCGGTTCTCCCGTGCATTTAGGCTGGGCCGGACGGAACCCCGCTGCGGGAGGTGTCGGATGGCTCAGGTAGAGCTGCTGCCCGAGGTCAAGAAGTACCTCGAGGCAGAGCCCAAGATGATGATCGGAGGCAAGCCGATGGAGGCTGCCTCGGGCCAGACGTTCGAGGTCATCGATCCCTCCACGGCCCAGGCCGTGACGCGCGTTCCGCGCGGCGCCATCGAAGACGTAGATCGAGCCGTTGCCGCCGCGCGCGAAGCCTTCGATGATCGTCGCTGGACCGGTCTGCGGCCGGGCAAGCGGGCGGAGGTTCTCTTCAAGGTCGGTGAGCTGATCAAGAGGAACGCCGCCGAGCTGACCCAGCTCGAGTCGATCGACTCAGGCAAGCCCGTCGCGATGGCGTCGGCCGAGGTGTGGACCGCCGGCGAGGTGTTCCGCTACTACTCGGGCTGGCCCACGAAGTTCTTCGGTGAGACCAATCCAACCGCCGACGACATGTTCGTGTACTCGCTGCGCGAGCCCGTCGGGGTGTGCGGCGGCATCATCCCTTGGAACTTCCCCTTGATCATGAGCGCGTGGAAGGTTGCCCCGGCTCTTGCCTTCGGTAACACAGTCGTGCTCAAGCCCGCCGAGCAAACGCCGCTCACCGCACTGCGGCTCGGCGAGCTCTGTCTCGAGGCGGGGGTCCCAGAGGGAGTCGTGAACGTCATAACCGGCTTCGGTGACGAGGCCGGCGCTCCGCTCGCGCATCACCTGGACGTCGACAAGATCGCGTTCACGGGCTCCACGGAGGTGGGTCGCAAGATCCTCCACGCGTCGGAAGGGAACCTGAAGCGAGTCACCCTAGAGCTGGGTGGGAAGTCTCCGAACATCGTCTTCCCGGACGCGAACCTGCGGCGAGCGGCGAAGGGCGCGATGGTCGGCATCTTCCACAACTCGGGTCAGATATGCACCGCGGGGAGCCGGATCCTGGTCGAGAAGTCCATACACGACGAGTTCGTGCAGTCCTTGATCGACGCGACGTCGAAGATGAAGTTGGGCCCACCTCTCGACGAGGAGACGAGCATGGGTCCCGTCGTCTCCCAGGAACAGATGGAGAGGGTGACCGGGTACATAGACATCGGCCGATCCGAGGGGGCCGAGGTGGTTGCCGGGGGAGAGCGCGCGACCGATCTCGGCGACGGCTACTTCGTGCAGCCGACGGTGTTCACCGGCGTGCGCAACGACATGCGGATCGCTCAAGAAGAGATCTTCGGGCCCGTGGCCGCGGTGATCGAGGTCGAGGATGTCGACGAGGCCATCGCCGTCGCGAACGACACGATCTATGGACTCGCCGCAGCGGTGTGGACGTCGGACATCGCCAAGGCGCACCGCGTCGCTCGCGGGCTCCGGGCCGGCACCGTTTGGGTCAACACGATCGGGCTCTACGACCCCTCGGTCTCGTTCGGCGGATACAAGCAGTCGGGCATCGGCCGCGAGCTGGGCATGCACTCGATGGAGGCGTACACAGAGCTGAAGTCCGTGTGGGTGAACCTGAAGTAGCCCGCCGGGGCACTAAAGGACGCGGAAACCCCTCAGGCCTTGAGGGGTCTCGTCGGTCACCTCGACGTTCTGCACATGGGATCCGGACGTGCCTGTACGACACCATGCGAGCACGTCGTCGACCGCTTCGGGCTCGCCCTCGAGGATGACCTCGACTGCGCCGCCGGCCAGGTTCTCGGCCGATCCCGCGACGTCCCGCTCGGACGCGACCCTGCGGCAGGTGTCTCGGTAGAAGACGCCCTGGACGCGGCCGGAGACGAGGGCTCTCTTCCGGACCGTCACTCCGCCTCAGCGGCGGGCCGGACGCTCACGATGTCGTGCTGGAGCTCGAGGTCGACGATCGCGTCCGGCATGGCCTCTCTCACCTCGGCCCCCACGAAGAGCCGGACCCCATGCGCCTCGACGACTTGATCGTGCTCCTCGGGACCGCCGGCGAGCTCTACCTGGACGTCGAACCCGCCCCCCAGGCTGCGTGCCCCGCGCAGGCGGATGCCCCCCACCAACCGGTCGACTCCGCCCAACTCGAGGGACCTTTTCAACACCCCGGCGGCGGCCTCGGTTACCTCTATCGGCATGGGTTTCCTTTCCAGCTGGGAGCCGCCTACGGCTCGGGGGGGTCAACAGGTCTAACTTCTTGGCAGCACCGGCTACAGCAGGACGGTTAAGCGACGATATGTAATAGGGGCACCTTATTGGGACTGGAAGGGGGCGTCGTGGACGACAGGGTCCGCCGATTCCTGGAGAAGAATCACTCGGCCATCATGTGCACGTTGAAGAAAGACGGCACCCCTCACGTCGCGCGGGTCGGCGTTGGCCTGGTGGACGGGAAGCTGTGGAGCTCCGGCGGGGACGACCGCATCCGCACCAAGCACCTACGGCGCGACCCGCGAGCGACCCTGTGCGTGCTCCACGACAGCGACCCCCAGCAGTGGATCGGGTTGGAGTGTGAGGTGGACATCCTGGATGGACCGGAGCGGGTGGAGCAGAACCTCGCCCTTTACCGGTCGCTGAGAGGGGACCCCGACGACCTCCAGGAATATCGTGATGCCATGGTCGCCGAGAAGCGGCTCATCTACCAGTTCAACGTCAAGAAAGCTTATGGGCAGTACTAGGACGGCCGCGGACCGGATGAGGGATCAGAGCATCGAGTCGTCTTACAGACGACTCGCCGACGTCTATCACGAGATCCTCTCGGAACAGAGCCTGTCATCGCTGTTGGATAGGGTTGCGGACACACTGGCCGAGTTGGTTCCTTACGACTCGATAACAGTTCTGCACGCCGACGAGGCGAACGAGATCCTCACCCCCGTGCTCGTGCGCGACAAGTACGAGGAGGAGATCCTCAGCACGATCACTCCGTTCGGCAAGGGCATCACGGGTTGGGCCGTGCGCGAGCGACAGGCCGTCCTCTCGAATGAGGCGCATCTCGACGAACGTGTTGCGTTCGTACCGGGGACGCCGATCGAGCCGGAGGCCATGATCAGCCTCCCGCTGATCGCGCGCGGCCACGTCAAGGGCGCTCTCAACCTCTACCGTCACGAGCAGCGCACATTCAACGAGGAAGAGTTCGAACTAGCGAAGCGGTTCGGCGAAGCAACCGCCCTGGCCATCGACAACGCGGAATCGCGCGCTGCGCTCGAGCATCAAGCCCAGACGGACGCGCTAACCGGCCT
>JAXDJL010000232.1:0-2923 GCA_034665685.1 Actinomycetota bacterium
CTCTGCTTCCCGCAGGACTTACGCGCCGGGGCAGCGAACCATTGCGGCAGCACATCCCCACGCTGAGGAGAAGCGATGTCTTGGAGTCCGGCCGTTTCTCGGGGCCGCGCACGGAGCCGTCCTGCCGCGCGGGCTCTGACCGCGGCGGCCTTTGCCCTCCTACTGTTCGCAGCCCTCGTTCCCCAGGCCACGGCTCAGGTTCCAGAGGAGTTCGCGTCCGGGACGACCTACGTCGAGGTGACCGGGGACGAGGTCACGATCGGCAATGCCCTCGTTGAGCGTCGCTGGTCGCGCGCTGCTTGGGCGACCACGTCTTTCGTCGACAAACGAGCTCCGGAGGGAGTCGGCGCGGCGGCGGGACCCGATTTCACGCTTGACGTTGGCACCGCGAGCATCGGCAGCGATGCTTTCCAAGCGACGGCGGTGGACGTGCAGGAGATATCGGGCGGCCTGCGTGCCGTTGTAACGCTGGCGCCTCTGGCGGGAGCCGAGCCGGGTTTCACGGCCACCCGGATCATCGAGATCTACGACGGCATCGCCGGGATGAAGACGCAGACGATCATCGACACGCTCTCTCCTCTCGTGGTGCGCGGGTACTCGCTCGAGCAGGCAGCGGTTGGCGACGAGGTGGCCGCAACCCTCAACGCGTTCCGCGCCGGCGCCGACTGGCGTGAGCCAGAGTGGGCCGGGCCCTGCGACGGCAGCTGTTCGCTCGGAGATCCGCACGCGGGAACCTGGCGCGACACCGACGGAGCGGGGCCGGGAGAAACGATCTCGGGGCCCGCGCAGTGGATCTCGACCGCTGAGGACGGGCATTCATTGTTCATGGTGATGGAGCGGAACGATTGGCCCTCTTCCCGAGCGAGATACGAAGGTGGAACGGTGGCCCTCGAGGTCGACTACTCCGCCGACGTGATCATCCTCGGCCCCCTCGAGGAGAGCGGTCATATCGAGAACCCCGCGGCGGGCGACGCCCCCGGGCGCCACAGGGTCATCGAGCCGGGAGCTCCCTACGCGCTCGAGTCCGCCTTCGTTGGCTTCGGATCGGATCCCGACGACGAGCCCTGGCAGTTCTACAAGTACCTCTCCCAGCATCGACTCGCGCCCTACAGCAACGACGTCACGTTCAACTCGAACGGCACGGACGCAAACGTCAGATCGGACGGGGCCAAGGACGACATGGTTGAGGAGGTCATCCTCCAAACCGCTCCGTTGGCGAAGCAACTAGGGATCGACACGTTCATCCTCGACGACGGGTGGCAAGCGCGGTCGGGAGATTGGGAGCCGGATTGTGGAACGGCCCCCGGTCAGCCGAACACCGACCCGCGTTGGGATGGGACCGCGGCCACCGAGAAGTTCCGCCCGCGCTATAGCGACTGCACATTCGATGCGGTGAGGGAAGCGATCGCACCGATGAAGCTGGGGCTGTGGATGAGCCCGATGCACTTCCACCCGCGATCGTCGTCGTACGGTTCGCATCCCGAGTGGGGCTGTACTCCTGTCGGCCACGGCACGGGCGCGCTCAGCATCCTCGAGCCGAGCGGCGGATCGAACGACGCCGGCCTGGGGACATGGGGGCCGCATCCCGACCTCATGGCGCATATCGAGTCGCGCATCCAGAACGCGATCGACAGCTGGGGCGTTCGCTACTTCAAGTTCGACTTCCTCGTGTGGCTCGACTGCCTCGGGCACGGAGACATGTACGACTACAAGGAAGCCTTCATCGCGATGCTCGATCGGCTGATCGAGAAGAACCCGAGCGTCACGTTCGAGATCGACGAGACGAACGATTACCGGTTGTTCCCGTTCGACTCGGTGACGAGAGGACCCTCGTGGTTCCAGAACGGATCGCCTTCACCGGACCGGCTCCTGCACAACCTTTGGAACCTCTCTCCCTACATCCCGGCGTACTCGTTGGGTCAGCACTTCCTGGGCGGCAACCAGTACCGCAACTATCCGATCGACACGTTGATGGCGATCGCTCTGCCGGGCCATCTCACGTTCTTCTCCGACCTTCGTGATGTTCCAACGGAGGTGCTCGACGCCGCGCGGCCCTGGCTCGACTTCTATAGGGAGCATCGGTCCAACTTCGTTCAGATGACCTACCCGCTCCTCTCGGACCCGCTGGCCAAGGGGTGGACCGCGCTGCAGACGTGGAATCCGGAGGTCGGCAGGGGATCTCTCCTCGCGTTCCGTCAGGAGTCCGCAGAGCAGACGAAGACCATCGCCCTGCGCAACGTCCCCGAGGGCATGACCTTCGATCTGTTCGAAGGTCCCAGCGGCCGGCTGATCGGAACGGCCACCTCGGCCGAGCTCACCCAGGGTCTCGACGTAACCATCCCGGCCGTCAACGGTTCGAGCGTCGTTCTGATCGAACCCTCTGCCGGAGATCCTTTCGATCCGGCGACCACGCTTACCTACGGCGGCGACGCTGGTGCGAAATTGGGCGCAGGGCTGACGCTGGCCGCTACCTTGACGGGCAGCGACGGGCCCATCGCAGGGGCACCGCTCACCTTCGAGTTCCGAGGCCAGACGTATGCCGCCACCACCGACGCTGCCGGCCGCGCAACCGTCCGCGTCGTCCGGACCTTCGGCCCCCCCGGGACCTACCAAACGATCGTCCGATTCGCGGGATCGGATCGATATTCGGCCTCGCAGACCTCGTCCGCTATTCGATTGGGCCGCTGATCCCGGGTCTAAGCTGCTGACGTGAAGGCGATCTTGCATCGGGTGGCCGCGACCGCTGTGACCCTGAGCTGAGGGGACATGCCCTTGAAAGCTGCGAGGGTTTAGCCGACGAAAGCGGAGAGTAAAGAGAGCGCGGATGACCTTCTCCTCCACTCGACACGAGGGCGGTTGGCGCTTGTCGCGACCGTTGCGGCAAGTGGGATGGCCAGTCTCGACGCGACCGTGGTCAATGTCG
>JAXDJL010000233.1:0-9226 GCA_034665685.1 Actinomycetota bacterium
TTGAAGTAACCCTGCCGGTAAAGCAGGCCCACGCCGACGAGCGGGACGCCGAGATCGCTGGCCGCCTTCAAGTGGTCGCCGGCTAGGACCCCGAGGCCGCCTGAATAGATCGGAAGGGCCTCGCCCACCCCGAACTCGGGCGAGAAGTAGCCGACCTGTCGCAGGTTCCGAGGCGCCTCGTGCAACTGGAACCAGCGTGGCTCCTCGAGGTAGCTCTGGAGGTCTTCCTCAACCGAAGCAAGGAAGGCCATGAATGGGCCGTCCTCGGTCAGCTCGCGGAAACGGTCCTTTCCGATCATCCCGAGCATCTGCACCGGGTCGTGCCCGGCCCTCTCCCACGCGTCGGGGTCGATCCACCGGAACAGGTCCACGGCGGCGGGATCCCACGTCCACCGGAGGTTCATCGCGATCGTGTGGAGGATGCCGAGCGGCTCCGGCAGCGCCGCCCGCACGGCGAACGATCTGAGCGCTTTCATGCCCCTGAGACTACTCACGTTAGCCTCAGGAAATAAGGAATCTGAGCGGAACGCCGGTGGGCTAGGCCACCGGCGAAGGAGAAAATGAATCCACATCTGAAACGGGGCCACATCCTGATCGAGCACGTGACGCCCCAGGTGGACTGTGGGCGCTATCAGGCCAAGGCCATCGTCGGCGACACGATCCCCGTTGCGGCCGAGATCTTCCGGGACGGTAGCGACGAGCTCGGGGCCATCGTGCGCTTTCGGGGCCCGGGCACCCGCCCAGCCGACGGACTCGACCGTCGGCCAAAGAACAAGTGGGGAGAGGCCCCCCTGAGGCACGTCGGAAACGACCGGTGGGAGGGATCCTTCGAGCCCACCGAGATCGGGGTGTGGGAGTACACGATCGAGGCTTGGACCGACCACTTCGCAACCTGGAAACGCGACCTGATCAAGCGGGTGGAGGCCGGCCAGGTCGTGGATCTCGAGCTCGCCGAAGGCGCGCTGCTGCTCGAAGCCCGCTTGGAACTCGTGCCCGCGAGGCAGCGGACGACCCTGGAGAAGGCGATCAAGATCCTGCGCGCCGACAAACCCGGGTCGGCCAAGAAGCCCGACCCGCGCGTCAAGGCGGCGCTGGACGACACGCTCGAACGGATCATGTCGCGCTACCCCGACAGGTCATCGTCTTCGATAGCCGAATCGGATCTGCGTTTGACCGTCGATCGGGAACGAGCCCGCTTCGGCGCCTGGTACGAGTTCTTCCCTCGTTCCACCGGCACGATAGGGCGTCACGGCACGTTCAAGACCGCGTCTGCGGAGCTGACCCGGATCGCCGAGCTTGGATTCGACGTCGTGTACCTCCCGCCGATCCACCCCATCGGTAAGTCGTTCCGCAAAGGAAAGAACAACACCCTTGATCCCAAGCCCGACGATGTCGGGGTGCCCTGGGCCATCGGAAGCGCCGACGGAGGGCACAAGAGCATTCACCCGGATCTCGGGACGTTGCAGGACTTCGACGATTTCGTTGCAGTAGCGAAACGGGTGGGACTCGAGGTGTGTCTGGACTTCGCCATCCAGTGCTCCCCCGATCACCCGTGGGTTGAAGAACACCCGGAATGGTTCAACCAGCGGCCGGACGGCACGATCCGCTACGCGGAGAACCCGCCCAAGAAGTATCAGGACATCTACCCGATCAACTTCGACACGCCCGACCGAGAGGGGCTATGGGCCGAGCTCAAGAGCGTGCTCGATCATTGGATCTCGCACGGCGTGAAGATCTTTCGGGTCGATAACCCTCACACGAAGGCGTTCCCGTTCTGGGAGTGGGTGATCGGCGAGGTCAAGGCCGATCATCCGGAGACGATCTTTCTAGCCGAGGCTTTCACCCGTCCGACCGTCATGCGAGCACTGGCGAAGCTTGGATTCACGCAGTCCTACACGTACTTCACCTGGCGCAATGAGAAGTGGGACATCGAGGAATACCTGAGAGAACTGACGGAGACCGATATGGCCTGGTACTTCAGGCCCAATTTCTTCGCCAACACCCCCGACATCCTGCACGAGTACTTGCAGGTAGGCGGCCCGCCGGCGTTCAAGATCAGGCTCGTGCTGGCCTCGCTGCTATCACCTTCCTACGGCCTCTATTCGGGTTACGAATTGTTCGAGAACGTGCCCCTCAAGGAAGGAAGCGAGGAGTATCTCGATTCCGAGAAGTACGAGCTGAAGCACCGAGATTGGAACACCCAGCCAAACCTGAACTCGTACATCGCTCGGATCAACGACATACGGCACAAGCATCCGGCGCTGAGCGAGTTCACCAACCTGACGTTCCACCAGACGGACAAAGAGAACCTGCTGTGCTTCTCGAAGACATCGCCTGGGTACGACCCGATCCTCGTCATCGTGAACCTGAATCCATTCCACTGGGAGGAAACAACGATCCACCTGGACCTCGAGGCGTTGCGCGTGGAGTACGGCCAGGCCTTCGAGGTCCACGATCTGGTGACCGATACGACATACGTGTGGCATGGGCCCGAGAACTACGTGCGGCTCGACCCGTTCGACGAGCCGGCTCACATCTTCCGGGTCAGGTCTTAAAGGTTCACACTAGTTACTCATGACGCCAATCGAACCGAACCCGCTCTGGTACAAGACCGCCGTTTTCTACGAGGCTTACGTTCGCTCGTTCTACGACTCGAACGCGGACGGCTTCGGTGACTTCAGGGGCCTAACGGAGAAGCTCGACTACCTCGAATGGCTGGGCGTCGATTGCATCTGGCTGCTGCCCTTCTATCAATCACCGTTGAGAGACGGTGGGTACGACATCTCCGACTTCTACGCGATCCTGCCCGAGTACGGGAACCTCAACGACTTCATGGAGTTCCTCGACGCGGCCCACGCCCGGGGGATGCGCGTGATCGCCGACCTCGTGATGAACCACACCTCCGACCAGCATCCGTGGTTCCAGGAAGCGCGGCGCAAGGGGTCGGACACGCGGGACTGGTACGTCTGGTCCGACACTCCGGACAAGTACCCCGACGCAAGGATCATCTTCCTCGACACCGAGAAATCGAATTGGGCCTGGGACGAGGAAGCCGAGGCCTATTACTGGCACCGCTTCTTCTCGCACCAACCGGATCTGAACTACGACAACCCCGAGGTGCAGGAGCAGATGCTGGCCGTACTCCGGTTCTGGTTGGACCTGGGCCTCGACGGATTCCGCCTGGACGCGATCCCCTACCTCTTCGAACGCGAAGGAACGAATTGCGAGAACCTCCCGGAGACACATGAGTTCCTGAAGCGGGTCCGTTCGGAGGTGGACAAGAGCTATGACGACATCGTTCTCCTAGCGGAAGCCAATCAGTGGCCGCCCGACGTCGTCCCCTATTTCGGAGACGGAGACGAATGCCACATGGCATTCCACTTCCCGCTGATGCCGCGCATGTTCATGGCCGCGCGCCGTCAGGTTCGCTACCCGATCGTCGAGATCCTCGAACAGACGCCGGAGATACCGGATAACGCTCAATGGGGCATCTTCCTGCGCAACCACGACGAGTTGACACTCGAGATGGTCACGGATGAGGAACGCGACTACATGTACGGGGAGTACGCCAAGGACCCGCGCATGAAGATCAACCTCGGCATCCGCCGACGCTTGGCGCCCCTACTCGAGAACAACCGGGACCAGATCGAGCTCTTCCACGCGATGCTGCTCTCACTCCCGGGAACTCCGATCCTGTATTACGGCGACGAGCTGAGGATGGGCGACAACATCTACCTCGGTGACCGGGACGGCGTTCGCACCCCGATGCAATGGACGGCGGACCGCAACGGCGGCTTCTCGACCTGCGACTTCGCGCAGCTTTACTTGCCTACCTTGATGGACCCCGTTTACGGATTCCAGGCGATCAACGTCGAAGCCCAGCTACGCAACCAACACTCTTTCCTGCAGTGGTTCAGGCGGCTCCTCGCCGTGCGCAAGCAGCATCCAGTCTTTGGAACTGGGACTTTCGAGGTGCTCCATCCCGAAAACCCCGCGATATTCGCTTATGTTCGGCGACGAGGGGAAGACATAATCCTGGTAGTCAATAACCTTTCGCCGCGTGCGCAAGCGGCGGAACTGGACCTCTCGGAGCATGAAGGGCTGTATCCGATAGAGCTCTTAGGGCGAGAGAGATTCCCCCGTATCGGGGAGCTTCCCTATCTGCTCACGTTCGGCCCGCACAGCTTCTATTGGTTCCAACTGGTGGAGGGCACCGATGAATCTTGATGTGACAACACTTCTCGAATCGTTCCCTTCGGCGCGCTGGTTCGGAGGCAAGGGCAGGCCGATCAAAAACATCGAGGTCGTCGACTTCGGTGTGGTTGAAGACGGCCCGCCGGCGCTCGTCTTCTCGATCCTGAGGGTCCTTTTCGCCGATGAGGGTCAGGAGCAGCTGTACCACTTGCCGTTGACGGTGGACGACGGGATCACGAGCGATGCTATGGACGACCCCGACCGGCTAAGGATCCTCGGCGACCTGATGGCACACGGAACTTCGATCAAGGGACACGAAGGCGTGTTCCAGTTCTCGGGGCCGGGGCTCGACCCTCTGGCTCCCCCGGGAGATTCGATCCGGGTGATGAGCGCCGAGCAGAGCAACACGTCGCTCGTCCTGGACGAGAGCGTGATCGTCAAGGTGTTCCGTCGTGTCGAGGTGGGCACCAACCCCGACCTCGAGCTAACCCGCTTCCTCACGAATGAGTCCTTCGAGCATGTCCCTCTGCACCTTGGTGAATTCATCTACGAGGGCGAGATCGACGACAAGGAGATCTCCATAGACCTCGGGATCGCGCAGCGATTCATGGCCGACTCGGTGGAGGGGTGGACCAAGACGCTCCAGGACCTCGACCACTTCTACGGTGAAGTCAACGATCTGGACGCGCGGGAAGACATGCGCTTTCTCACCGAGGAGCGGGCGGAGGAGATCTTCCGGTCGATCGAAGAACTGGGAGAGGTCACCGCCTCGCTGCACGTGGCGCTGTCTCGAGCCGAGGGGGTAGCCGAGCTAACCCCGGAGCCCATCGACAAGTTCGACCTGGACGAATGGGCGCAACGAGCGAAGGCATCGCTCTCGAACTTGATGGAAGGCTCTGCCCCCGAACTCACCGGCACGGCCGGGGCGATCGTCGAGCGGATCGATGCTCTGAGATCGATCGAGGAACCGGGCGCAAAGCTCCGGATCCACGGCGATTACCACCTCGGACAGGTGCTCCACAGCAGCCGCGGTTGGATGATCCTCGATTTCGAAGGCGAGCCGGCACGCTCGCTCGAAGAACGCAGGGCCAAGCAGTCTCCCTTACGGGACGCCGCCGGGCTGCTTCGGTCGTTCAACTACGCGGCGATCGCCGCTCTGTTCGCCAGGACGGAACCAGGATCTGACGACTGGGAACGCTTGGAGCCATGGGCCGAGATGTGGGAGACGGTGGCGCGTGAACGATTCCTCCGCGGGTACCTGACCCGGTCCCACGAGGGTGACTTCCTCCCTCCCGATCGCGAGGAGCTGCTCACGATGCTCGACGTCTTCGAGATCGACAAGGCCCTGTACGAGCTCGCATACGAGCACGGTCATCGACCCGACTGGGTCCGCATCCCCTTGCGAGGGATCGCTCAGGTGTTAGAGCGGGAGCCGGCTCGATGAATAAAGAGCAGCAGCAAGACATCCAACGCCTGATCAAGGGCGAACTGAGAGACCCCCACAGCCTGCTGGGTCGCCACCCCGACAACGGAACGGTCACGATCCGTGCATGGCGCCCGGAAGCCCAGACCGTTCGAGTTCTGAGCGACGGCGAGGCGGTTGCAAAGCTGGAGAGTGTGGATCCCGCCGGTCTGTTCGAGGGCACTGCGGACGGGCCGCTCGACGACTACGAGCTCGAAGTCGAATACGCCTCCGGAGTGCGCTTCGTACAGCGAGACCCGTATGCGTTCCTTCCCACTCTCAGCGACCTCGATCTGCACCTTGCCGGAGAGGGCACCCATCTTCGGTTGTGGGAGAAGCTCGGAGCTCACCCGGCCGAGATCGACGGAGTGGCGGGGGTCTCGTTCGCGGTGTGGGCTCCTAACGCTCGAAGTGTGCGCGTGGTCGGCGAGTTCAACTCCTGGGACGGCCGTTTGCATCCGATGCGCTCGCTCGGTTCGTCCGGGATCTGGGAGCTGTTCATCCCCGATCTGACACCGGGCACCCTTTACAAATTCGAAGTGCTGTCGGCGCAAGGCCACCTCGTGCTGAAAACCGACCCCTATGCGTTCGCAACCGAGGCACCGCCCAGCAACGCCGCGATCGTGTACGAGTCCTCCTACACGTGGGCGGACGGGGTCTGGATGGAGAAACGCGAACGGGCCGACGCGCACGCGGCCCCCATGTCGGCATACGAGCTGCATCTCGGGTCGTGGCGGCGAGGTCCCGACGACGAAGTGCTCAACTATCGCGAGCTCGCCGATGAGCTCGTGGACTATCTAACGGAATTGAACTTCACCCACGTCGAGCTGATGCCCGTAGCCGAGCACCCGTTCACCGGGTCGTGGGGTTACCAGGTCAGCAACTACTTCGCTCCGACCGCTCGTTACGGAACCCCCGACGACTTCCGTTTCTTCGTGGACAAACTCCACCAGGCCGGCATCGGAGTCATCGTCGACTGGGTTCCCGCTCACTTCCCGAAGGACGAATGGGCTCTTGCGCGCTTCGACGGAACCGCTCTCTACGAGCATGTCGATCCCCGCAAGGGAGAGCACCCGGATTGGGGCACGCTCGTTTTCAACTACGGCCGCAACGAGGTGCGCAACTTCCTTATCTCCAACGCTCTCTACTGGATGGAGGAGTTCCACATCGACGGTCTGCGTGTCGACGCGGTCGCCTCCCTGCTCTATCTCGATTACTCGCGCAAAGAAGGCGAGTGGGTACCCAATAAGTTCGGGGGCCGCGAGAACCTCGAAGCGATCGAGTTCATCAAGCAGCTGAACACCACCGTGTACCAGGAGCATCCGGGTGCCCTGATGATCGCCGAGGAGTCGACCGCTTTCCCCGGCGTCTCGCGGCCGATCCACTTGGGGGGGCTGGGGTTCGGCTTCAAATGGAACATGGGCTGGATGCACGACACGCTTCTCTATTACGGCAAAGACCCGATCCATCGCCGTTTCCACCACAATCAGTTGACCTTCTCACTGGTCTACGCCTTCTCGGAGAACTTCATCCTTCCGCTGAGTCACGACGAGGTTGTCCACGGCAAGGGTTCCTTGCTGAACAAGATGGCCGGGGACAAGTGGCAGCGGATCGCCAATCTCAAGTCACTTTTCGCCTACATGTGGGCCCATCCCGGGAAGCAGCTCATGTTCATGGGGGGCGAGTTCGGGATGGAACGAGAGTGGGACCACGACCAGAGCATCGACTGGCACCTGCTCGACAATGACCAGCACCGCGGTATCCAGAACCTCGTCAAGGACCTCAACCGTGTCTACCAAGACTCGCCGGCGCTGTGGCAGAAGGATTTCACGCCGGATGGGTTCAGTTGGATCGACGCGAACGACGCCGACAACAACGTCCTTTCCTTCTATCGAACGAGCGAGACCGGCAACCAGCACCTGGTATGTGTTTGCAACCTTGCGCCGGTGCCGCGTACCGGGTTCCGGATGGGTCTCCCCAAAGCAGGAAGGTTCGAAGAGATCCTCAATACCGATGCCGAACCGTACGGAGGAACCAACACGGGCAACATGGGAGTGGTCGAAGCCAAACCCGTGCCGTGGCACGGTCTCGATCACTCCGCCATGCTCACCCTGCCGCCACTGGGAGTCGTGTGGCTGCGGGGATAACCGTTCACGGCCACTTCTACCAGCCACCGCGCGAGAATCCCTGGACGGGGGAGATCGACGAACAGCCGAGCGCGGCCCCCTCGCACGACTGGAACGAGCGTGTCCACGCCGAGTCCTATCGACCGAATGCTTACGCTCGTATCCCCAAGCTCGATGAAGCGGGAGACGCGACCGAAGAGCAGATCGTCAACAACTACGAGCGCCTGTCATTCAACGTGGGCCCGACCCTTCTGTCATGGATGGAGAAAGAGGATCCCGAGACCTACGCGCGGATCCTCGAGGCCGATCGCAACAGCCTGGAACGTCTCGGCCATGG
Organism: Actinomycetota bacterium; assembly: GCA_034665685.1. Taxonomy (GTDB): domain Bacteria; phylum Actinomycetota; class CADDZG01; order CADDZG01; family WHSQ01; genus JAUJNU01. The sequence continues at coordinate 8,120 of JAXDJL010000233.1, forward strand.
GAATGCGATCGCCCAGTCGTACCACCACACGATCCTTCCCCTGTCGCCATCGCACGACGTCCGGACGCAGATCCGTTGGGGCATCGCCGACTTCCAGCATCGCTTCGGTCGCGACCCGGAAGGCATGTGGTTGCCCGAGACCGCGGCGAACGACGACACGCTCGGAGCCCTGATCGAAGAAGGGATCGCCTTCACGATCCTGGCGCCGAAACAGGCAAGCCGGTGGCGCGAGGGAGACGGCAGATGGGTGCAGGCCGAGGCGCAGCCGATCGACCCCCGCCTCCCCTACCGCTACTTCCACCGCGACGGCTCCGGCCGATCGATGACGATCTTCTTCTACGACGCAGAGATCGCTCGGCGGATCGCCTTCGAACGAGCCGGTTCCTCGGCCGAGGGATTCATCGAGCTGTTCCAGAAGCGCGCCGCCGATAGTTACCTGGTGCATGCGGCGACCGACGGCGAGACCTACGGGCACCACAACGTCTTCTCGGAGCTCGGGCTTGCCTACGCGCTTTTCGTCGAGGCGCCCGAACGTGACCTGGCCGTGACGAACTACGCGACTTTCCTCGAGCAGGCAGACGTGACCCATGAGGTAGCGGTATGGCGTGGAGAAGGAACGGCGTGGTCGTGCGCTCACGGCGTTGGCCGGTGGGTGCGGGACTGCGGTTGCAGCACCGGTGGGGACGAAGGATGGAATCAACGCTGGCGCGGCCCCCTGCGCGCGGGGCTCGACATCATCAAGCACGCCGCCGACGAAGTGTTCGAACGGTTAGGCGGATCGCTCCTCAACGATCCGTGGAAGGCGCGCGATGACTACATCTGGGTGATGTTGGAGGCGCGCGACCTCGACGAGCTCGTGGCCGACAATGCATCGGGCCCCTTGGATCCAGAGCAACAGGCCGTGGTCGGCACACTGCTCGAGCTCCAGCGCAATGCCATGTCGATGTACACGAGCTGTGGATGGTTCTTCAACGACATCGGGGGCATCGAGACGATCCAGGTCCTTCGCTATGCGGCCCGAACCATGGACATCCTCGAGGAGCTCGGTCAACCGATACCGGAGCAGGCGCTGTTGGCAACTCTCGAACAAGCGAAGAGCAACGACGA
>JAXDJL010000234.1:0-2637 GCA_034665685.1 Actinomycetota bacterium
TTCGAGCACATCATGGCCCTGATCGCGCTGTACCGGCCCGGTCCGATGGAGCAGATCCCCGCCTATATCGAGCGCAAGAACGATCTATCCAAGGTCGCGTATCTGCACCCCCTGCTCGAAGACATCACCAAGGAGACGTACGGCATCCTCGTGTACCAGGAGCAGATCGTTCTCCTCCTCCAGAAGCTCGCCGGCTACACGCCGGGCGAAGCAGACATGGTGCGGAAGGCCATCGGTAAGAAGAACCGGGACATCATGGCGGCCGAGGAGCCGCGCTTCATCGAGGGCTCGGTGAAGTTCGGCCTCTCCAGCCAAGAGGGCAAGAAGATCTGGGGATTGATCCAGCCCTTCGCCGACTATTCGTTCAACCGGGCGCACTCCGCGTGCTACGCGTACATCTCGTACCAGACGGCATGGCTGAAGGCCCACTACCCGATCGAGTACATGGCCGCGCTGCTCACCTCGGTCAAGGACCGCAAGGACGACAAGCCCAAATACCTTGCGATGGCTCGCAAGATGGCCATCCCCGTCCTGCTGCCCGACGTCAATTCGTCCGACCGGGACTTCACAGCGGTCGACGACTCGATCAGGTTCGGTCTGTCAGCCGTACGCGGCGTCGGCGAGGGCGTGGTCGAGAAGATCATCGAAGCGCGCGAGCGCGAGGGTGTGTTCACCTCCTTCCACGACTTCTGTCGCAAGGTCGACCTCGCGTGCTTGAACCGCAAGACGGTCGAGTCGCTCATCTGGGCGGGGGCCTTCGAATCGCTGGGTCACACTCGTAAGGGTTTGCTCGATTGCTACGAGCACGTGACGAGCGACATCGCCGAGCGCCGCAAACAGCAGATGATCGGGCAGTTCGGCCTCTTCGACGGAGTCGGCGATAGCTCGACGGACCCCAGCGCGCACGACGGACCGATCGGGTTGGAGGAACACCACCGAGACCTTCTCAACGCCAAGGAGAAGGAGATGCTCGGCGTATACGTGTCCGATCATCCTCTTCTGGGGGTTGAGGGGTTGCTGTCGCGCATGTGTGATTGCACCGTCGCTGCCCTAGCCGAGCGCAAACCCGGCGAAGTGGTGACGATCGGTGGGATGGTCACGAGCTTCTCCAAGAAGGTGACGAAGAACGGCGGGATCATGCTGCTCCTGCGCGTGGAGGACCTGGGCGGAGTCGGCGTCGAGGTCCTCGTCTTCTCCAAGGTCTACGAGCAGCACGCCGCGCTGCTGCGGCCGGACGCGATCCTTCTCCTCAAAGGTCGCGTCGATCGCGATGCGCGAGACGACTCCGTGAAATTGATGGCGATGGAAGTGAAGGAGCCGAACCTCGGCGAGGAGCGACCTCTTACGATCAACCTGACGGCAGACTCGTGTACCCCGCGCGTCGTCGATTCACTCAAGGAAGTGCTGGCCGGACATCCCGGATCCACCCAGGTGTTCCTCAACGTGGGAACCGGTGGGAAGACGACGACACTGCGACTGGGCAGTCAGTTCTGGGTCGACGCATCGAATGGGTTACACGCGGAGCTGAAGGCGCTTTTGGGTCCGCAAGCTCTCTTATCGGCATAAACCTCTCAGAATGACTAGGCACTCCGCCTAGACGTGGGCGTAAACGCGCTCTCACTCTTCCCTTCAAACCCTCCCAAATCGGGGCGTGGACATCAAGGGTGACTAGTCAACGCCGATACAGTTATGTGCCCCTCTAACGAAGGATGGATCCGCTATGGCCAAGAGCGTGACGCGGGCATCGAGCCGCAAAGCTTCAGGCAACTCAGCCGTGACCGCAGCAGCGACCAAAACGCGTTCTACGCGCACGGCGAACGGCGCTACAGCGGCGCGAAGTCGGAACGGAAAAGGGGCCGGCGATGGGACGCGCAAGAGCAATGGAGCGGTTGCGCCGGGCGGCGCGGCCGCAGAACCGATGCTTCTCGACCTCTTGGCCGCCATCCGCTCGGCGAACGACGGGGACTTCAGTGCGAAGCTCCCCGTCCGCAAGAGAGACGGCCTCGTCGGCGAGGTCGCTGCGGCCTTCAACGAGCTCGTCGACAAGAGCAACCAGATGACGAAGGAGCTCGTTCGCGTCAGTACCGTGATCGGACGCGAGGGACGCATGACGGAGCGAGCTCAACTGGCCCAAGCCAAAGGGGATTGGGCGAAGCGACTCCACTCGGTCAACTCGCTGATCGACGATCTGGTTCGTCCGACGACGGAGGTCGCTCGAGTCATCGAGGCGGTTGCGGAGGGCGACCTCACTCAGAAGATGGCGCTCAAGATCGAGAACCAGCCGGTCAAGGGCGAGTTCCTGAGGATCGGGACGACGGTCAACACGATGGTGGACCAGCTCAGCTCGTTCGCCGACGAGGTGACCCGAGTCGCCAAAGAGGTCGGCACCGAAGGGAAGCTCGGCGGGCAGGCCCAGGTCAAGGGCGTGTCCGGTACTTGGAAAGACCTCACGGAGAACGTGAACTTCATGGCGTCGAACCTGACCGATCAGGTCCGGAACATCGCCCTCGTAACGACGGCGGTCGCCCAGGGCGACCTCTCTCAGAAGATCACGGTCGACGCGCGCGGCGAGATCCTGCGCCTCAAGAACACGATCAACACGATGGTCGATCAACTCAGCTCGTTCGCCGACGAGGT
>JAXDJL010000235.1:0-2963 GCA_034665685.1 Actinomycetota bacterium
GATGCCCACGGTGGAATTGCACGTAGCCGCGCCCGGACCGACGGAATCGACGACCGCCTCCATAGAGAAGGCAGTGGCGCGCCCGGGGAGCCCGTTCCAAGCGTGTCCTCCCGGCCCCCAGGGCCAAGCCCGCACCGGCACCCTCGAGCCAGCTGCCGGCGAGAACCTGCCCCCGCTAAGCGTGCGCTGCTGGGCCGACGTGAGAACTGAGGCAGGTTTCGATGTGGTGGGCTTGAACCTCGTCGCTCCAGGAGACGGCCCCGATTACACGATCGCGGAAGGAAAGGGCCTTCGACCGGGAGAAGAGGTCGACCTCCCGGGAACCGGCAGCTTCATGGCCGCGCGGTGGACCTTCGTGGTCACCGATACCTACGCGCGACCGGTGTATGCGAAAGCCCTCACCAGAACCGCCGGCGCCGGTGAGTTCCCGCACTACGAGTTCCGACGAGACGAGCGGCGGTCTCTCTACAACAACGTCTGCTCGGATGGAGACGGAGCACCCAACACGTGGAGACACGTCCCGACCTTCGCCTGGCCGTTCGAGCTCGATTGGATCTCCGCCTGTAGCGAGTAGCGCCCTTCTAGGACGTGCTGCTCCAGCGCGTCGCCGACTGGCCGGAACCCATGTCGCGCGACAGGTTGCGAGCTGCGTCCCGCAGCGTCCCGAGCTTCGCCGGATCGGGGCCCGAGGGAAGGATGCTCTCGACAGCACCCGTCAATCCGATCCCGCCCACCGCATGTCCCTCGAAGCCGAGGATGGGGGCCGCCATCCCGGCTTCCCCGACGATCGCCTCCTGATCGTCCGTTGCGAATCCGGCGTGACGGATCTTCTCGAGCTGAGACTTGAGCTCTGCTTTGGATGTGATCGTTCGGCCGGTGAGCTGCGAAAGCTTCTCTCGCAGCAGAGGTGCTCTTCGATCGGAAGGAAGGAAGGCAACGATCGCCTTGCCGAGCGCGCACGCGTGCCACGGGAGCACCGCGCCGACCTCCAGGATCTGCACCGAGTTATCCGGTCGGAAGACGTGATGGACGATCAGAACGTTGGAGCCGTTCAGCACGCCAACCCTGGCCGCCTCCTGAGCGCGCACCGCCAGCGAGTCGGCCCACAGGAGGGAGCGGCTGCGCAGCTCGTGCCCCTCGAGGAACGCGTTCCCCAGCTCCAGAAGGGCGGGGCCGAGATGGTATTTGCCGGTTTCGGGATGCTGCTCGACGAGGTCGTTCGCCTCGAGCGTTCGAAGGAGGCCGTGAACCGTTCCCTTGGCGAGACCGAGCCGGTCGGACAGCTCCGTCACGCCCAGCCGCGGCCCACTACCGAGGGTCCGGAGGATCTGTGCGGCTCTGGTGACGGATTGGATCATCGGATTCAGCTTTCAGTATTGTCGAACAGCATTCGACATTGTAGACTCTTCTTCGATAACGATGGTAGGAATCGTACTGGTCTCGCACAGCCCCGCCTTGGCTCTCGGCCTCTCAGATCTGCTCGCGCAGATCGGCTCCTCGGAGGTCCCGGTCGCAGTCGCGGGCGGAACCGCTTCGGGTGATCTGGGCACCAGCTCGGAGGCAGTGGAGCGCGCGCTCGAAGCCGTCGCGTCTCCCGATGGAGTCGTGATCATCCCCGACCTCGGCAGCGCCGTGCTAACCGTGAAGGCAGTGCTGGCCGAGAGGGACGACAACGGCTTCGTTCTAGTCGATGCACCCTTTGTTGAGGGGGCCGTTGCCGCCGCGGTCACCGCGGCCTCGGGAGGTTCGCTCGACGTGGTCGTACAAGCGGCAAAGGAGGCGCGCGATGTCCCAAAGTTCTGAACGCGCAGTAGCGCTCCCTGTGGATCTCCACGCTCGACCGGCGGGAGCGTTCGCGAAGGCCGCCGCTGGTTTCGGCTCGGCGATCACCTTGGCACACGGTGAGAAAGAGGTCGACGGACGCAGCGTTCTGTCGGTCATGTCCTTGGGAGCTACCGCCGGAAGCGAGGTGGTCGTGAAGGCTTCGGGGGACGACGCCCAAGAGGCCGTTACCGCGCTGGGCGATCTGTTGGCGGCCGTTTCCGCATAGCCGCACCATCAGGACACCTCTTCGTACCCTCTCTCGCGTAAGAGGTCCCACACCTCGTCGACCGATTCCATGCGAACGGCGGTCGAGAAGACTTCCTCGCAGGCGCCTCGCGATAGTCGCCGGATGCGCCACCTAGTCTCGTCCAGTCGAGCGGGCGAAACGCTAACGGCCCGCACTCCGGCCCCCACGAGCAAAGGCAAGACCAGTGGGTCGCCCGCAGCTTCACCACAAACCGCGACGGACTTGCCGTGATCGCGGCCGGCCCTTACGACCCGCGCTATCAAAGTGAGGATCGAGGGGTGGGCAGCAAGAGCAGGCTGAGCAGTTGGATCGCGCCGGTTCAAGCCGAGAACGTGCTGCGTCAGATCGTTGCTGCCGATCGAGAAGAAATCGACCCGGCGAGCCAGCGTGTCGGCCAATAGGGCCGCCGACGGAACCTCTACCATCACGCCGATCTCGGGCACCTCGGCCCCCACGTCCGTCGCTGCCTCCCCAATGAGGAAGCGAGCGCGCTCGAACTCTCTGAGCGACGTCACCATGGGCAGAAGAACGCGTAGCCGACTCCGGCGACCGACCTTGAGGATCGCTCGCAGCTGCGAGCTGAGGGCATCGGGAGTTCCCAAGAGGGCCGGAAGTCCGCGAGCGGGAAGACCTTCGGTGCCGGCGCCCAGACCTGCGAGGAATGGAGGGACCTTGTCCCCACCGAAGTCGAGCACTCGGACCGTCACGAGCTTACCCACGAGCGCTTCGAAGATCGGCTCGAGCACCTTGGTGTGTGCCGCTTCGTCCGGCCACTTCTCGCTCTCGAGGAACGGAAGCTCGGTCCGGAGAAGTCCGATGCCCTCTGCGTTGGCGGTCAGGCCCGCGGCGACCTCTTCCAGAGTCGCCACGTTGCACAACAAACCCACGTCGG
>JAXDJL010000236.1:0-2648 GCA_034665685.1 Actinomycetota bacterium
CCCCGAAGCGCGCAAACCAGCATGGAAGCTGACGGCTGACTTCGGGCCCGAGGTAGGGACGCTGAGGACGAGCGCCCAGGTAACCAACTACTCCGAGGAAGAGCTCCTCGACCGGCTGATAGTGGGGGCGACGAACCTCGGCCCGAAGCGCATCGCCGGGTTCACCAGCGAGTTCCTGATCCTCGGATCATTCGACCCCGATGGGACGGTGCGATTGCTGGGGGTCGAGGAAGGTGTGGAACCGGGCTCGTCCGTCGGTTAGTCGCCCCTACGCTCCCCGTAGGAAGAGCCTCAGGTAACGGTTCGCTCTCGTTCTCCATGACGGCTTAAGTCGGGTCCATTTCGTTTCGATACTCAGAGGGTGAGGGGCGGCCGCGGGCGTGGGCACATGTTCCATGCGATCCGCCGCGCTCGAAGGTGCGGGAGGCTTGCAAACCGTGTGGCCCCCTCGTTGTTGGTGACCAGACCTTTGAAAGGGGCGCCGGATGGATGAGTTGGGCACTTCGACCGAGAACCCGAGCACATCGTGGTCGCCGGCCCCTCCCGGAACGGTTCCATCGTCACCGGATGCAGTCCCAGCACCACCCACGTCGCTCCCGAACGGATTCCCCGTCGCGGAGCCGATCGCACCTCCTCCAGTGCACGTCGCCCAGGAGGCTCTTCCTCCTCTCGAGTTCCAGGGCGACGAATCGCACATAGACGACTTCCTCCGATACACCGTTGCAGCTAAAGCGTCCGATCTACATGCGAAGGTCGGGTCTATCCCGATGATCCGTGTGTCCGGCAACCTCGAAGTTCTCGACTACCACATGCTTCAGTCCGACGAGGCGATCCGATTCGCAGAAGCGATGATGTCGGAGAAGGAACGCTCTGTGTTGGAATCGGACGGCGAGGTCGACTTCGCGTACTCGGTCGCGGGCCTCGGCCGCTTCCGCGTCAACATCCACAGGCAGCGTGGTTCGATCGGCATCGCCGCTCGCCGCATCCTTCCCGGAGCACCCGACTTCAAGGATCTCGGACTTCCCCCCGCTGTGGAACAACTCGCGAACGCTCACAGAGGTTTGTTCCTCGTCACCGGCCCTACTTCGTCGGGAAAGACGACGACCTGCGGAGCGATCATCAAGCACATCAACCAAACGCGACGCTGTCACATCCTCACGATCGAATACCCGATCGAGATCCTTCATAGAGACGAGAAGTCCGTCGTGACCCAGCGCGAGGTAGGCGCCGACACCAATGGATTCCTTCCCGCGCTGCGCGCAGCCATGAGACAGGACCCCGACGTGATCTTCGTCGGCGAGATCAGGGATACAGAAACGGTCGGTGCCGCGCTACAGGCCGCAGAGACCGGCCACTTCGTTCTGGCCACTCTTCACACCACGAACGTCGCCGAGACGATCACCAGGATCATCGACTTCTTCCCCTCGCATCAGCAGAAGCAGATCAGGGTGGCCCTCGCCGGATCGCTTGTTGGTGTCGTGACGCAGAGATTGTTGCCGAAGGTCGGAGGGGGCCGGGCACCTGCCCTAGAGGTGATGGTGATGAACGGCCGCATCCGCGACACCATCCTCGACGGAGATCGAACGCACGAGATGCTCGACATCGTTGCCGAATCGGGTTTCTACGGGATGCAGACGTTCGACCAGGCACTCGTGCAGCTCTACCGCGCGGGACTGGTCACCCTGGAGGATGCTAAGTCTGCCGCAACCGTTCCTCAGGACCTCGAGCTTCAGCTGAAGAGGGAAGGCTTGCTGAAGGTCTGACCCTCAGCGTGCATTTCTTCACAGATGAAGGCGTAGCTCTGGGCGGAACTTCGCTCTCGGTATTGACACGCTCGTCTCATGTACGACAGAGAGCTTGTCCTTGCCGCTCAGAACGGTGACGAGCGCGCTTACGTCAGGATCTACAGGCAGTACGCGCGCGACGTAGCGATCGTCTGCTCTCGCCTGCTCGGGAACGGCCTGGACGCGGAAGACGCGGCGCAGGAGACCTTCCTGCGGGCTTACGTGTCGATCGACCGCTTTGGCGGCGACTATCAGCTGGCCGCCTGGCTCCGTCGGATCGCGATGAATATCTGTCTCGATCACCTCCGCGCCAGATCACGCACCCCGGTAACCGTTGAGGTCGCCCTGGCGGCCCAACTGCCTGCACCGGGTCGGGTCGAGAACCGGGTGGAGGAACAACTCAGCATCCGCAGCGCCATGAACGCTATCCAGCCGTCGCATGGTGAGGCCCTTTTCATGCGAGCGATCGAGGGGCTCACCCACAACGAGATAGCGGATCGTCTCGACATCTCACCGGGCCAGGCCAAGTCTCTGCTGCACCGAGCCCGCTGTTCGTTCAAGGAGCAGTGGCGGACCGGCTGACTCCCTGCGACCGCCTGTAGCCTCTAGCGGTGCGGCCGCTCTCCAAGACCACCGGCGCGGGAGTTCCCCCGTGGGACTGCTGATCCAGATCGTCGTCTCCGGCATCGCGGCCGGAGCCGTGTACGGGTTGGTGGGGACGGGCTACGCGCTCGTGTACCGGCTGACGGGCGTCGTGCACTTCGCCCTGGGAGAGCTCGTCGGTCTGACGATCTTCTGCACCCTCTTCTTCGCCGCCGGTACCGGGACGGTGACGCGAACGAACCTGTCCCCGGGCCGCTACGC
>JAXDJL010000237.1:0-2898 GCA_034665685.1 Actinomycetota bacterium
CCAACCAGCCGGCGCGCGGCGATCGATGACGCCGAACACGGTGAAGACCAACAGGAACGTTCCGATCCCCTCTGCGAAGATCGCACGCCCATAGCTAACCGTGTCCGCATTGAAGCTTGCGACCCCAAGGCCGAGTTCCTTCGCCTCGTTCCCCAAGACGCCTACGATCGCTAGAGCTCCGACCGTCGCTCCGATCGCCTGTGCGCCGATGTAGCTCGGTACGTCCTTCCAAGGGAACTTCCCGGTGACGGCAAGAGCGACCGTGACCGCGGGATTGATGTGACAGCCGGAGATGTGCCCCAGCGTGTAGACCATCGCGATGACGATCATCGCGAACGCGAACGAGATGACGCCGAGATCCGCCATCGTGAAGGAATGCTGGCCGGCGTTCGCCAGGATCAAGGTCGCGGGGACCGAACCCACCCCGATGAAGACCAGGAATCCCGTACCGAACGCTTCAGCGGCGAGCTTCTGCCCCCAAGTGTTCTCCTCCATAGTTAGCTCCGCCGGATCGACACGAGACGGACGCGCCGGCGAAGGATCACCTCCCTTCCCCTGACGCGGTGAGGAGCCCTCTGTCGTGACCCGAGCACCAGGGATCCGTCCGGACCGAACGCCGCTTGATGCGACGCGTACGCCCGTTCCTCGTTCCCTCGCTGCCCCGGTCCATCCATAGGACTCCGCCCCTACCGTGCGACCTTCAGGCCGCTTTCCGACCGTCGTTCGATATTACCGAACGACGTTCCAGAAACGTTACGCCCCTGTATCCGAGGCTGTCAAGGAGTTTCGTGTTCCTACCTATCAGTCAGGCTGCGCAAGAGCTTCGTCGATCCGCCTGATGGTCCAGAGGTCGCCCTTCTCGTCGGCCACAGCTCGCGCGCGGCGATAGAGATCGGCCGCGCCCTTCGCGTCGCCGAGCAGCGCGTGCGCCTCCGCGACGAGGGTTAGGACGCGCGGGCGCATCAGGAGGTACTCCGTCGGCTCGCTGATCTCGATCGCGCGCCGACCGACTTCGATAGCCCGATCGTCCCCGCGCAGGGCGAGCAGTTTGCACTCCACGGCGTTCGCCCTGGCCAGCGCGTCGAAGTCATCGTCCACGGTGATCTCTCTGCAGGTAGCGATGGCCGTCTCCGCCCGATCGAGATCGCCAATCATGTGGGCAACGTCCGCAAGCATCGCCGAGGTTGACGAGCGCGCTCCCATCTCCCCCATGCGCTTGAGGATGCCGTCCGACCACTCGAGCTCTGCGCGGCCGCGCTCGAGATCGCCGCGGACCCACACCGTCGAGCGGACCTGGCAACCCACCACCTGGGTCATGATCGCGAACTGCTTGGATCGCTCGGCGACGAGTTCGGCCATCTCAAGTGCCTCGGGGATCCGATCGAGGAGCGCGAGGGAGGCGGCCCTGACCTCGTCGACCAGGCGCGCGTCGCTCCCACCCTCTGGGATGCGCGGCTCGAGCTCGGCCGCCTGGCGCAGCAGCTCCTCCGGTCGCACGTGCCCCCAGAGGCCTCTCCATAGCGCGTTCGCGAGGGCCTCGATCTCCCGGCGTTCGTCGCCGAGCTCCCTCGCGTAGGCAGCCGCCTTGTGCACCCCGGCGATCGACTCCCGGCTCAAGCAGACGTAGTTTTGGAACGCGCTGATCGCGTCCCACACCTCCACCAGACCGCGCAGGTCACCATGCTCGTCCATGGTCTCCGCCGCGTCGTGCAGGCGGCGAAGATGCTCGGTAGAGGTGTGCTCCCCCATCGACGCGTAACTGTCCCCGAGAACCGCCCACGCCTCGGCTCGCCGGTCGCCCCTCCGTCGAGCGGACTCCAGGGCGAGTCGAGCCTCTTCCTTCGCCATATCGAGGTCACCCAGCCACGTGTGGGACTTGACCAGATGGAAGGTCAGGTTCGCGATCTCCGGATCGTCCTCGTTCATCAGCGAGCGGGCTCGTCCGAGGAGCGAGAGGGCCGAGCGATTGTCGCTCTTCACCGTCGCTCGGACCCCGGCCGAAGCGAGCAGGGTTGCCGCTCGAGTGGAGAGGTCGGCGCGCTGCTCCCCTATGTCGCGCCAACTCTCGAACGCCTGCTCCAGGTGGTAACCGAGGATCTCTTCGTACTCGGCCACGTGGCTGCCGAGGTCGGCCTCCAGCCACGCGGCGAACCGCTCGTGCAACTCGGCGCGGTCCCTCTTCGGTAGCGCGTCGTACGCGGCATCCCTGATGAGGATGTGGCGGAATGTGAAGAGGTCGTCGCTACCGGTGTCGGGCCTGATGAGCTCCCGACGCGACAAGGTGCCGAGATGCTGCGAGACGTCGTTGCGGAGCTCCTCCGGGGCGAGGGCCGTTACCGCCTGCCGCTCGAACACCTTTCCGACGACCGCCGCCCGGGAGATGACCTGACGCTCTCCGGAGCCAAGACGGTCGAGTCGCGCGGCGAGGAGAACCCTCAGACTCGTGGGCACACGCACCTGATCCGGGTCGGCGATGCGCCACACGCCCCCGTCTTCGGTGAGCGCACCGTCGTCGACGAGCATCGACACCATCTCCTCGACGAACAGGGGGTTGCCCTCGGCCGACTGGAGGATCTGCTTGCTGAGGGCGGGCTCCAGCGAGCCACCGACGACGTTCGCGATGAGCTCCTCGGAAGCTTCCTGATCGAGCGGTTCCAACAGCACGGTGGAGGCATTCACCTTGCCGCCACCCCAACCCGGCCGCGTGTCGAGGAGGTCGGGCCGGGCCGTGCAGATAACGAGGATGGGCGACTGTGAAGACCACTCCACGACGTGATCGACGAGGTCGAGGAAGGCCGGCTCGGCCCAGTGCACGTCGTCGAAGATGACAACGAGGGGCTGCTCGCGACCAAGGCGCTCGAAGAGCCTTCGGGCCGCGTTCGCCGTCTCGTCGGCCGA
>JAXDJL010000238.1:0-4869 GCA_034665685.1 Actinomycetota bacterium
TGGCTGCGGCCGAGTACTTCGAGGGGCTCGGCGAGGCCGACATGATCGACGTCGTCGCCACCCATTACATGGAGGCCTACAACAATTCGAACAAGGCGGACGAAGGCGCCGGCCTGCTTGCCAACCGCGCGCGTGACTCCCTCGTCGCCGCTGCCGATCGCGCCGGATCGTTGGGTTCGGGAGCTCAAGCCCTGTCCCTCCTGGAGAAAGCCCTCGGGATAACGGACGAGGGCATGGAACGCGGCAGGCTCCTGTACAAGGCCGGCTATGCCGCGGGCCAGGGCAGCCGGTTCGACGTCGCGATCGAACATCTGCTCGCCGCCACGGAACTCTTGGCCCAGGGTGACGACAACGAGCTCCTTGCTCGAGCGCAAGCCCAGTTGGGCCGGACCTACTTCCTCTCGGCCAAACTCGAAGAAGCGCTGCAATTGGTGGAGGCCGCGGTGCAGGAAGTACAAGACCCCACGGGGCCCGCCGCGGCATACCTCTTCACGGAGCTCGCCCGGATCCAGTTCTTCAATGGTGAACGGGAGAAGAGCGATCAGGCTGTAGCCAAAGGGATAGCCGCCGCAGAAAGGGCCGAGAACTTCGCCTTGATCGCAGACTGCCTTATCACTCGAGCCTTGTCGGCGATGGTGGAGGGCCGAACGCATGAATGCGACGCGCTGTTGAAGGGTGCCTTGAGACTCAGCGAGCAGCACGGATTGGTACAGCAGGAACTACGGGCGCTCATCAATATCTGTGCCAACGAGACACAGATCGATCCGAATGCGTGCATGGCCACCGGGCTGCGGGGACTCGAGAGAGCACGACGCTTCGGGTCCGCTAACACTCAGGTGATTCTCCTCCTCAACATGATCGAGGCCGCGACTCGTTTGGGCCGATGGGATTGGGTGCGAGGCGTGATAGACGAGGCGGACGAAACGCTGACCAACCAGTACCAGCTCTCCAATTCGCTCTGTGGGTTCGAGGCTTTCCTCGGCAATATCGACGAAGCCGAGCGGCACCTATCGAGATACGCCGCGGGGATGGATCCCTCCTCCGCGCAGGACAACGCAGTGGTGATCTATCAGAGGGCCGTGATCGACTTCGTCAAGGGCGATTACGAGAGGGTTCTCGAAGCCTCTTACGCCTTGAACCTGAGCGACTATCTCGGTATCGAGATCACCGGCATCTGGGGGCGGTCGGCGGTGTGGGCCGGCGATCCCTTGCAGGTTCGTAAGCAGTTGGAGTTCATGGATCGCACTTCGCTCCGCAATCCTTGGCAGAAGGCGCGCCGGCTCACTTTAGAAGCCGGCCTCGCTGCTCTGGAAGGAGATAGGGACGTGGCGATCGAGAGATTTACCCGAACTCTTGCACAGTGGGACGCTCTCGAGATCCCTCTCGACAAGGCCTTATGTCAGATGGACTTCGCACACACGGTGGGGGGGCCCGAGGCCGCCACCGCGAGAGAGGAAGCGCTCGCATTCTTCGAAGACGCCGGGAACGAGATCTTTGTGAACAAACTGCAGATGGCGACGCGCTGATGGCGTTCTGCCCGTCGTGCGGCACTCAGAATCGCGACGGTTCCAAGTTCTGCAGAAGCTGCGGAACGCCGCTGCAGGATGGGTGTGCGAACTGCGGCGCTCCCTTGGAGCCGGACGACCAGTTCTGCGTCGAGTGCGGCACTCCCGTCTCCGGTGGGGCACCCGCTGCAAAGGTTTCATCGCACACCGCCCCGGTGGCCGAACGCCGTCACGTCTCCGTCCTGTTCGTCGATCTGGTCGGTTTCACGACCTACTCAGAGGGACGCGACGCGGAGGACGTACGCGAGCTACTCGATCTCTACTTCGCTAAGGCAACGGAAATCATCGGGCTCTATGGAGGAGTGGTCGAGAAGTTCATCGGGGACGCGGTGATGGCCGTGTGGGGAACGCCGATCGCACGAGAGGACGACGCAGGGCGCGCGGTGCGCGCGGCGCTCGAGCTGATCGAGGCGGTCGCCGCGTTAGGTCGAACGATGGGGGCTGAACTGGCGGCCAGAGCCGGCGTCTGCACCGGCGAAGCAGCAGTCAACCTCGCCGCCCAAGGTCAGGCCATGGTCGCGGGAGACACGGTGAACACCGCCTCCCGGCTGCAGTCCGCCGCGGCGCCCGGAAGCGCGCTCGTTGACCGCGGCACTTTCCTTGGAGCGCGCGACGTCATCGCGTTCGAACCTGCCGGACAGCTCGCGCTCAAAGGCAAGGGTGAGGAGATCGAGTCGTTCAAACCGCTCCGCGTGATCGCGGCGATGGGCGGGTTCCGACCGGACTCGCTGGAGCCCTCGTTCACGGGCCGCGACGAGGAGTTCCGTTTGATCAAGGACCTCCTTCACCTTGCCGGCCGCGAACGCAAGCCGAGACTGGCGTCGGTGATGGGGATCGGCGGGATCGGGAAGTCGCGCCTCGTGTGGGAGCTCTTCAAGTACATCGACGGCCTGTCCGATCTGATCTTCTGGCACCAAGGCCGCTCCCCCGCCTACGGAGAGGGCGTCGCGTTCTGGGCTCTGGCGGAGATGGTCCGCATGCGCGCCAAGATCGCCGAGACCGACGACGACGAGGCCGCTCTTGCCAAGCTCGACGAATGCATCGAGGAGTACTTCCCCGACGGCGACGGCGACTGGCTCAAGCCTCACCTCGCTCATCTGATCGGCTTAGGAGAGAGCTCCGACGCTACGCGCGACCAACTGTTCGCTGCGTGGCGCACGCTCTTTGAGCAGGTTGGCCTGCTGGGCCCCGTGATCATGATCTTCGAGGATCTCCATTGGGCCGATCCAGGTCTCGTCGACTTGATCGAATACCTCATGGAGTCGGCTAGGAACAGCCCGATACTCATCGTCACCCTCGCTCGGCCCGAGTTGATGGACAAGCGCCCGAACTGGGGCGCCGGTCAGCGGAACTTCACGTCGATCCACTTGGAGCCCCTTAACACGGACGACATGTCTCTCCTGCTCAAGAGCGTCGCGGGGGATCTCCCCGACCCGGTGCGCACAGAGATCATCGAGCGGGCCGAGGGCGTCCCTCTTTACGCCGTCGAGATGGTTCGCATGCTGATCGACAAGAACGACCTCGTCGCCGAGGGCGACGGCTTCCGTTGGGTAGGCGAATCGGAGCACGTCGACGTCCCCGATTCGCTCCACTCCTTGATCGCATCGCGACTGGACTCTCTCGACACGGGCGACCGCCTACTCGTCCAAAACGCCTCCGTCTTGGGGAAAACGTTCACGCTCGATGCACTGGCCTGGGTGAGCGCGAAAGAAGGGCAGGAGATCGAGCCCAGGCTCGCCGATCTCGCGAAGCGAGAGATCTTCGTCTTGGATAACGACCCGCGCTCGCCGGAGCGCGGTCAGTACGGGTTCGTTCAGAGCCTCATCAAGGAGGTCGCGTACCAGACGCTGTCGAACCAGAACCGGCGCAATAGACACATCGCTGCCGGTGAGTACTTCGAGTCAACCGGGGAAGCGGATGTGATCGATGTCGTGGCAACCCACTACCTCGAGGCTTACAACAACTCGGGAAAGGACCAGGAGGAAGCAGAGGATCTCGCGAACCGGGCGCGCGTGGCCCTGATCGATGCCGCGCAGCGTGCGCGGTCCCTAGGTTCACACGAGCAATCCGTGTCTCAGTTCGACCGGGCCCTCGATATCAGCTCCGACCCGAACGAACGCGCGCAGATCTTGTTCCGAGCCGGACGCGCCGCATCCGAGGGAGGATTGTTCGACATCGCTATCGAACGCCTGCGCACCTCGGTAGAACTGCTCGAGACCTCCTCCGTTCCCGGTCTCTTGGCAGAGGTCCAGGGGTGGTTGGGCTCCACCTACTACCTCGTATCGCGACTCGACGAGGCCGAGGCGATCCTCCTCGAAGCGATCGAGCAGATCTCGGATCCTTCGGAGAGCCCTGCGGTTGCCCGGCTCTACACGGAGCTCGCGAAGGTCTACGCCTTCAAGATGGAGCTTGACGCTTGTGACCGCTACACGAAACTAGGGATCGAGGCGGCGGAGCGGTGGGACGAGAACGGCTTGATCGCGGACGCGATGGTAACGCGCGGAGTGAACGCAGTCCTAGGGGGCCGGCCGCGTGAGGCGGAGGTGATCCTCAACGGTGCCCTCCTTTTCACCGAGAAACACGGCCTCATCCCTCAGCAGCTCAGGGCGCTGATCAATAAGTCCGCTAACGAGAACGGGACGGATCCTCGAGCCGCAGCAGCAACCGCTCGCAGAGGAGCCGAGATGGCGCATCGATTTGGGTTCCTCGACGACGAACAGTTCCTGATGGGCAATGGCATCGAGGCGACACTGCAGCTGGGCGACTGGGAATGGGCGCGACAGGCGATCGAGAACGTCCGGGACCTGGGTGAAAAGAACGTCGGCCTCTTGATGGCCGACATCGCCGTCGCTGCATATACCGGAGAGCTCGAACAGGCTCACCTAGCAATGGAGAGATTCGAGCGCTTCGCGGAGGGGTCGACCTCACGCCAGGATGAAGCGGGGATCGCAACGTCGAGGGCACTGATAGCGCTCATCGAAGGGGATTACGCGCGGTGCCTAGACGTCACAAATCGCGGCAAAGACGAGATCGTGTTCACGATGTGCACCCCCCAAGGGGTCCTCTTCAGAGCTGCGCTGTGGGGGCAGAACGTCGACGAGGCCCGGTTACAGCTGGAGAAGCTCAGGAAGACGACGCTGCAGAACCCGTGGATCGAGGCACATCGCGCGACGCTCGAGGCGGGGATCGCGGCCCTCGAAGGAGACCGGCAACGCGCCCTCGACCTCTACGACGATGCTCTCCGCAGGTGGGACGCGATCGATATCCCCTTCGGGAAGGCATCCTGTCAGACGGACATGGCTCT
>JAXDJL010000239.1:0-3122 GCA_034665685.1 Actinomycetota bacterium
CCCCCTCCGCAACCCGTTCCTTCAGCAGGTAGGCGCACCCGTCGCTGCCGTCCTCGACCAGCGACACCACGTATTCGGGATCGTCGTATTGAGATAGGACGACGACCCCGGTGCCGGGATGTTTCCGGCGCACTTCCCTCGCCGCGTCGATCCCTTCGGTGTGGAACGAGGGCGGCATCCTGACGTCGGTGACCACGACCTGAGGCATCGTCGCCTCGGTCAGGTCGATCAGCTCCTGATAGTCACCGGCGACGGCGATGACATCGATATCCGCTTCCATCTGTAGGAGCGCGCGGACCCCTTCGCGCACGATGACGCTGTCGTCGGCCAGGAGGACGCTGATAGGCATGCTCGCATCGTCTTCCTTTCACCACCGCCGGGTAAGGGCGCCCCCATCCCAAACGTTGGTGTGTTCTCCACACCCCGACCGTCGTGCTCGCGCCCTCGATTCCGCTCCCCGCCGGGCCTAGCGTGAGCTCAACATTCGGGGCGACGAGCAGAGGAGATGAGAATGAAGATCGAATCCAGTGTCACATCGCTGTCGTGGATCCCTTCGTATGCCATCAAGGGCCTGGCCAACGTGCCGTTCCAGCTGGGCCTCACTCACTACGACGACCCTCCGCCCGACGTGATCGAGAGCATCGACGACCTCGTTGCGAAGGATCTGTTCCGGGAAGCCAACGAGTTGAGGGCGTGGATCGAGGTAGAGGACGGACGGATCGTCGACCACGGCTACTCTGGTCGGGGCCACATCGGGATGACGAGGGTGAAGCTCGGCCCGCGAGAGGTCTCGATCCCTGCCGTCGCGCTCCCACTCATCCGGGAGGATCCCGACGTCTCCCGCCACTGCGTGACCTTCGTCCAGACGGCCGGGGGCCGAACCGCCTTGCCGGCACCGCGACGTGTGCGCCATCGACCTTTCGCACAAATGGCGTCGTCTATCGCGTGGACGACGTTGGCGCTCACGATCTACGCCGATGGATCACACCGGCACGAGCTCGTCGGCGCGAGCCCCTTCCCCCGTCACTGGATCTACGACGACGCCGGCCGGCTCGTCGCCAAGTCCGGCCTCGTGGACTTCAAGGCTTGGTACCGGCGTTCCTTCGGGAAGCACACCCCCTGGGGGAGCGAGAATTCCGCTGCACTCGTCACCGAAGTCGAAACGGCCGTGGAGCGTCAGTTGTCACTTCAGATCATGGACGGCAAGCCGAAGAAGCGGAAGGTCGCGGCGGGCAAGACTCTCGTCCGGCAAGGGGACGGCGGAGACAAGCTGTTCCTCGTGTTGAACGGCGTCCTAGCGGTCGAGGTAGATGGACAGAAGGTGGCCGAGTACGGCCCGGGCGCGATCCTCGGAGAAAGAGCCGCGCTGGAGGGTGTTCCCAGGACGGCGACGCTGCGGGCGGCAACGGACTGCACCATCGCCGTGACACGTGGCGACGAGATAGCAAGGACGGAACTCGTCGGAGTAGCGCAGCATCACGGAGGCGCCCCCGCGTAACGGGCATCGATTCCACGTCTAGGTGCGCTGAGCGCACCTAGACGTGGAATCGGTGAGTTCGCTCTCTAGTACGAGATGACCAGCCCGCGTAGACTCGACCGCAGCGCCTTAGGACGTTGTTGCGGGCGACGATCCAGGCGCAGCGCCTGGGCAAAACACGGGAGGTTTGCGAATGACCGCAGCTCAGCCGCCGATGGTGACCACCGCTTCTGCGGGGCCGTTGGGCAAGCGGCGGAAGATCGGGGCCCAGATCCTGCTCTCGATCGTCACCCTTGGCTTCTACGGGATCTATTGGGCCTACATAAGTCACGACGAGATCAAGAGGCACAGCAACGATGGCGTGGGGGGGGTCATCGGCGCAGTGATCTACGCATTCGTCGGCGTCATCACTTGGTTCCTGCTGCCCATCGAGATCGAGAGGATGTACGAGAAAGACGGCCGAGAGAGCCCCGTTAGCGCGGCAACCGCCTTCTGGATCCTCTTGTTCGGCATCCCGTGGTACGTGAAGTGTCAGGGCGCTCTAAACGACTATTGGGAAAGCAAGGGAGCACCGGCTCCGTAGATAGATACGGGGGACAGAGCAGATGCCCTGCCCCCCGATCCTCTACTTCGTTAGCAGTGCTTCCCGGCAGCAGATGCCGTCGACTTGAACTGGGTTCCTGTCGCCCTCGACCTCACCGTTGCTGGGCGGCTGGTTCGCACTGCGGGGTGACGCGAACGAATAAGCCGAGAAGCTATCCATGCGCAGTCGCAGCTTGTTGCCGAACTTCCTGAACGGCACCGTAAAGATCAGCTTGTCGGGCTTCGCCCCCTTGACGATCTTCAGCTGACCCTTGATCTCCGTGCCACCGAGGGGCGGCTTCGGGTAGAGGAAGCCGTGCGGGAAACACCCGGACACGGAACAGAGGTCATAGGTATATGCCTCGCCCCCGTAATAGCTGAGCTCTCCACCTGCATCGACCTCCGCACCCACGTATTGAATGGGCCACCGTCGTTCCTCCACCGGCGTCCCCTTCGGAGACTTGTTCGACCAGCGAACGACATAATTGAGGGCCTGCGACCCGGTCGTGGTCAGCGCGGATTGGAAGTCCTCCAGCTTCGCGACCTTCAGTTTGAAGACCGCCTTCCTGATGACCTTTCCTTTCTTGCGCTTGATCTTCTTCACCACTTTGACGCCGCGCAGATCGAGTTGGTCGACGCGATCCTGCCAATAGATGGGGTCCCAATGAGCATCGCGGGCCCTGTCACCCATCCGCCTACCGCGCAATGGCATCCCGCCGACCGGTTTTCCGAACATCCCGATGCCGCCGTTCTGCCGGACCAGCGTGACGAGAGGTGCTCCCTTGTGGTCGGCAGCACTGTCGGGGACCTGCTCCCCTTCTTGCACGGTTTGCGTGATGTCGTTCGATGTGTCGTCGTAGACGATCGCAAGCGCGCCGTTGCGCGGATCGATGGATACCTCGAAGAAGTCGGCGAGGTTCCTGTTCCCGGTCACGGCAGCGCAGCCGAGTCCCTCGAGGCAGACCGTGCCGTAGTGCATGGGGTGACGAGTCACGCGTATCTGCTTCACCGTGGGCGACTTCGTGTCCGCGTTGGTGATGTTCGCCAGGTACACGTGCCACGG
>JAXDJL010000240.1:0-6053 GCA_034665685.1 Actinomycetota bacterium
TCGGACGCCAGGGCCGCGTCCACCTCTTCAGGGCGATGGGTCGAGAGCCCGACGATCCCCTTGCCGACGAAGGGACGGACGGCCGTGACGGGGAGATCGTTCTGGCCCACGTGCACACCGTCCGCACCGAGGACAACGGCCACGTCCGGGCGATCGTTCAGGACGAAGGGCAGGCCGTAGGCGCGGCACGCGTCGAGGATCGGTCCCGCCACTCGCAAGAGCTCGCCGGCCTCCATCTCCTTCTCGCGCAGTTGGAGGAGATCGACGCCCGCCGCCGCCAGCTCCGGGACGAGATCGGCGAGGCGGCCGCGCGCTAGCTCGGCGCGCGCCACCAGATAGAGCCGGGCCCCCGTCAGGTCGACCGTCACAGCGCGATGGCGGTCGCTCCCCCATCACCGCCGTCGAGTGGAGCATCGGGATCGTCCCCAGCCTCGCGTTCGTACTTCTTCATGCGTTCCGCGACCAACCGAAGCGTGGACGGTATGCGCTGCAACGTAAGCATCACGATCAACGAGGGGGCCGCGTCGGCGACGACCTCGTACCAGCGCTTGTCGAGGAGGCTCGCCGTCGCCACCCAGATGATGAGGAGGCACAGGAGGACGGTCGTCAGGATCCTGGGAGCTTGCCGGCCGGCCGCCTCCTCCAGACGCTCTCTGGTCCTCCGCACGGCATCCCGGCCGCGCGCCCGGCGCATCCGCCACCACGTCGGCCTCGCCGGGTAGAAGCCTCGGAGCGCTTCCAGGAACCCGAACGCCAGGAGAGCGGCGACGGTGGCGACGACCCCGGTGGCAGGCATGACACCAGCCTAGCCACCAGGGCTCGCAACCTATTTTCCCTAGGGAGCGACCTTCTGACTCGCTGCCGCCAGGGGGATCGTGGCCTGGACGCCCGAAACCGAGATCGTTCCGGTCGCGGTGGACGCCTTGAACGACGGCGCCTCGGTGGCGGTGAACTCGATCTTTATCTTGTGCCCGACCCCGAACGTGTAGCCGTTGCCGTTCAGGTGGAAGTTGGCCACTTGCGCGCCGGCGTCGCCGAGACGGAAGACCCCACGGTCCACCAACGTCTGGCTCGTGTCGTCGGCCGATACATCCCAGAGGCGCGCACCGATGTACATGTTCGCTGCCGATGGGTTCGCCGAGAGCGTCACCTCAGGGATGCCGAGCATCGTCGTGTCG
Source organism: Actinomycetota bacterium (assembly GCA_034665685.1). Classification (GTDB taxonomy): domain Bacteria; phylum Actinomycetota; class CADDZG01; order CADDZG01; family WHSQ01; genus JAUJNU01. The sequence continues at coordinate 1,179 of JAXDJL010000240.1, forward strand.
GCAAGAAGCGCCGTTTGAGTAATGGCGGCGTTGCCCGTTACGACCGTCGTGTCGGTCGAACGACAGGCCGCCCTGTCAGAGGTAAAGGCATCCACGGGATCCATCGCGTTCACGTGGAGATCGTTCGCGCTGGTGTCGAGTGAGTAGTTCCCCGCGTCGGCGATCAACGTGCTGCCCTCGGACAATCCCTCCCAGGTCGGAGCCCGGTACAGGTCGCCGATGTCGGGCCCACAAAGGGTGATGCGTGCTTCGGCTTGCGCGGCGGGGGCCGCTCCCGTTCCCTTCAGGTAATGATTCATCCACGTGTTGATCGAGTCGGCGATGTAGGCCGTTTCGGCCGCATCGCTCTCCGCTTTGGGGTGTCCCCAATCCCCCGCGTACATCTTGATCGGGTAGGTCGGGTCCAGTTCCTTCAGCCGGTTGAACATCTGGACCGTTTGGATCACCGGGAACAGGTCGTCGGTGAAGCCTTGCACCGCGAAGATCGGCGTCTGGAAGGAGCCGGTCCCAACGTAGTAGGCGGACCGCTTCCTCAAGAGAGCGTCCTCCGCGTCGGTCAGGATGGCGGGGTCGTAGGGCTCCGGCCCGTTGAACTCTTCGAACCACGTCTTGAGGTAACCCACGCTCGAGAAGGGTTGCGACGTCGTCTGCTTCATCAGCGTGTACAGCGTGTCCGCATAAGACTTCTTGAGGACGCCGACGCGCTCCGCCATCCTGTCGGCGATCGAGGTCGGCGGCATGTGGTTCTCGTGCACGACACCGTTCGGGAACAGGGCATCCACTATGTCTGTCCAGCCGATGACCGGCGCGGCTGCCGCCAGCTTGATCTGGGTCCCCCTGGGTGAACGCCACACGTTCTTGCGCGTCAAGAGCCAGGTGTGTCCGCCGCCGTATGACACTCCGGTCACGCCGATCTTCTTGACCTTGAAACGGACTCCGGTAGCGCTGATCAGGGTTCTGTCGATCAGACGACCCAAGAGATACTGCGAATCCTTGATCTCGTGAGATGTGCTGACGAGTTGGGGCAAGCAGGCGGGGCTGTCGCCGTACAGATCGGGGTTCGCGTCTGTCGATTGCGTCTGCTTTTCGATGCACGCACTCTCCTCGAACCCTCTAACCGTGTAGTTCATGACCGCGTATCCCTTGGACGCGAACCACAGGTTGTTGTAGTGGAACCGCGAGCCGGTGCCGGCGACGGTGTCCTCGGCCCCCACGTACCCGTCTTGGCCCGGGAACTTCGATTCGAAGGAGAGCCTCGAGCCGCCGAGCCCGTGCAGCATCAGGATCACCGGGTATGGACCGTCACCCGTCGCGGGCAGAGTGACTCTGGTGTCCAGCTTCACCGAGCCGTCTTTCGACTTCACGCGGCCGGCGCAGTAACGAAAGGTCTTTCCGTGATTCGTTTTCTTGGAACATTTCAGCGGGGGCGTCGCGGCACGGACGACCGTCGGTGATTGAAGGATCAGCATCGACCCTCCGACCAAACAGAGGGCGAGCAAGAGGGAGATTCGGCGGCGCATCATCGGGCCTCCTAGGGGCATAGTGAACGATCCCCCCTCCCGGAAGCCTGACCGCCAGAGGGCACCCCGTCTAGGGGGTTCTCAATTCTCCCCCCACCATTTCAGCCAAAGCCGCCTGGACATGAGCAGGTATTCGCGTTCGCGAGAGAAAACCTCGAGGGTCACGGTCCCGTCCCAGCCGGCTCGTTTCAGCATCCTGACGACGTTCTTCCAATCGATCGTCCCTGCCCCCAGGGGAAGGTGAAGGTCGCTTTCGCCTCCCCGGTTGTCGGACAGATGGACGTGAGACAGACGATCGCCGAACGCATCCAGCAGCGATTGGGTTCGGTTCTGCTCGCCCAATCCCAAACGGAGGTTCGCATGGCCCACGTCCAGATGGAAACCGAGCTCCGGCGTGTGGTCGAGGATCGCGCTGAGATCTTCGACGTTCGAGAAGTTGCGATCGAGGTTCTCGACCATGATCGTGATCCCCCGCTGCGCACCGTCTTGAGCCAGTAGCTCGATCGCTTCGGCGTTCATCCTCCGCATCTGATCTCGGGAGTGCATCGGGACTCGCTGATCGGGATGAACGTTGACGAGCTCGACGCCGGCTTCCTCGAAGACATCGAGTCCCCGCCTGTAAAGATCGCGCGCCGCGGAGCGGATCTCGGGGAACGGGGATGCGATGGGGAGGTGCCACGCCGTGTGACCGACCGCCGACAGGCCTAGATCGCCCAGGAGCCTCCCCACCTCTTTCCCATCGGGCACCCAGGTGGCGGGCGGCTCGAGGGTGAGATCCAGGAAGTCGAAACCATCCTCGGCGATCCGGTGGATCTCTTTCATCACCGAGCGACCCGGGAAGTTCATCGCTCCTATCAGCATCCGGACATCATCTCGCGAGTCTCCTTTATCCTGGCCCCATGGTCACCTCGGAGGAATCGGGACCAGACGACTCCGCAGAAGCGGATGTTGCCCGCGCGGCCTTTTTCGACCTGGACAAAACGCTCATCCCCGGCTCCAGCCTGTTCCTGCTCGCGCGAGGCGCCTACGAACGAGACATGTTCCGGGTGCGCGATCTGCTGCGGTTCGCGTACGGACAGCTCATGTTCCAACTCTTCGGCGAACGCAAGAAGGGGATGGAGATGTCGCGTCAGTCGACGCTCAGCTTCGTCACCGGCCGGAGCCAGGCCGAGCTGTGGGAGTGGGGCCGCGAGATCGCCGAGGAACGGATCATCCCGCGCGTCTATGCAGACATCGTCCGAGTGGTGGAGGGTCACCAGGAGAGAGGAGACGACACCTACTTGGTTACGGCGGCCCCCATCGAGCTCGCCAACACGATCGCCGAGGAGCTGAAGATGTCGGGCGCCGTCGCAACTGTGTCGGAGATCGACGAGAACGGCTACTACACGGGACGGCTGGTTGGCTCGGTCATGCACGGGCCGGCGAAGGCGGAGGCTGTTGCGAAGATGGCGGCCGAGAAGGGTTACGACCTGTTGGAGTGCGCGGCCTACTCGGACTCGATCAACGACCTTCCGCTACTCGAATCGGTTGGGTTCCCCCACGCGGTCAACCCGGAACACGAGCTCAGACGGATCGCTCTCCAGCGCGGCTGGCCCATCCACGAGCTTCGTACGCGGCGTCGAGCGCTCCTAATCGGGATCCCGGCCGGATTGGGCGGCGCAACGTTGCTCGGCTCGGGTGTGGCGCTCGGGATGTGGCTCGAACGCCGGCACAGGATCAAGGACGCGACCGGGCCTCTTCCGCGGATCCTGTGGCGACCGCGACCACCTCACCTCAGGTGACTGTTTCTTAGTTGCCGCTCTGCAGCGCGCGCAACGTTGTGGGCCCCAGTCTCAGCAGGATCGTCACGTAATCGTCATGCGTCACGGCCAACTCATACGTGACGTTCTCGAGGATCGGGGGCAGCGTCACACTGACTGCGGCGAGACCGCCCTCGGGCGCTATCGACAGCGCTCTCTTGGAGACGTCGATGGACGCTGCCACCTCGTCTCCGCTGGGGAGCTCAACTACGGCGCCGGCCTCTCTCAGACGGAGCGAGAACGGCGCGCCGGCTCTCTCGAGTGCTGCGGACAAGGCGCGATCTTCGAGAGCGACCGATCCCGCCCCGCCCGACGCGGTGATCGCCTTGTCCTCCCCGAACAGCACGTCGCTGACCGAGAACCTCACATCGTCGAGCGCCAGATGAACGTCGGCGAACTCGAGGTCCTTGACCTCCATCCGCGCGGCGTCGAGCTCGATCTCCTCGAATTCACCCTTGATCGCGCTCACCAGGAACGGCCATCCATCGAAGGAGACGTCGGGGGCGGTCGATAGTTCGAGCTGAGTCTTCAACTCGTTCTCCGCCTGCTCCTGAGCGAATCCGCGCGCCACATAGTCCCCCACCGCGAACAGCACGGCGAGCGCAACGAGGAAGACCAGGAGCTTTCGCATCACTCTAGTGAATCACGCTGATGGGGGTCCCTAATCGGAGGCTCCCCCACCACCCCTCTCGACACGGGCGGCTTCCTCCATCGTGAACGATCCTCGGCGGCTGCGGATGAAGGCGCGCGAGTCTCGGTGCCGCAGCGCCTCGTAGGCGATGAGCGAAACGCAAACGACGGTAACGAGGGCTAGCGCGGCGAGAGAAGGAACTTCCCGCGCCACCGGAACGAGCGAGAGGAGCACTACCAAGGCGATGGGGCGTCCACGTCCGAGGCCGCCGCCCATCCTGAGTCGCAGGGCGACATGAGCTAGGAAGTAAAGCGCGAGTCCACCGCACAGGCCGATGGCAGGAATGGTCGTAAGAGGGCCGTCAACGTCGGCGAGGGTGGATTTCAGCCCGAGCGCGAACAGGATGATCCCCGCCACTACCGGTAGGTGCAGATACGAGTAACCGTCTCTCGCGAGAGAGGCGCGCGCTGTGCCGGTCAGTTCTCCCAGCCTCGCTTGGATCGCAAAGGCGAACCAATCGAAATACGACCACCACAGAGCCGACGCGATGCCGATCCCCAGCAATGCAGCAACGATCACCCGGGCAACGAGTCGTTCCCCCGCAGCCCCTACGCCGATCGCGAAGATCGACTCACCCAGGGCGATGATGACGATTAGCCCGTTGCGCTCGGCGAAGTGGTCCGGTGATATCCGCCACGCGTTGACGTCTCCGACGAGGACCCCAAGGTAGTCGACCCCCAGTGCTGCACACCAGAGCACCAGCTGCGCGGTGCCGTCGAGGAAACCGGCCACAATCAGCAAGCCTGGGGCGAGCACTCCCGCAGGGACGATTCTCGTGACCGTGCGTAGAAGATGTCGATCGCCGCGCGCTGCAACCCCGTAAAGGATGAGAAGGATAAGGCGCACGGCGAGATATGCGATCCCA
>JAXDJL010000241.1:0-5791 GCA_034665685.1 Actinomycetota bacterium
GATACCGAGACCGGTCTCGAGCAAGATCTCCAGCGAGGATGTTTTGCGACGGACCGTATCCCCGCGGGGATCGTGCTCGCATGCGATTCGACGGAGGGACGCGACACCGGTCGGCGACGCACAGCAACCCTGGAGCTCCTGACGCCATCGGGTCGAACCATCTTGACGTCCGCGGCGTACACCGGAAGCGGAAAGAGTGCCGTCGGCCACTGGCGGTGGGCCACAGTGTCTCCAGACGGAGAGACCCTCCTGGCCCAGTGGGGCGGTGAGTGCGAGGTCCCGGAGGCGTTCTTCGTCCCGACGGAAGGTGGAACACCTCGTCCGGTCGTCGCTGATGCGGGCCGCTATCCACCCAATTCGAACGCGTTGGGATGGGCGGAGGACGGACGAGCCATCGTCTACGTCTGGTCGATAGAAGCCGCCGCCTGCGGGAGCGGCATGGACGAGCCGGGCGTTTACCTGATCGATCCCTACGGTGCGCCGCCGGAACTGCTCTTCCCCACGCGCGGCGGAGCAGTCATGTGGACCTCGCTCTGAGTTCTCGTCTAGTAATTGCACCGTCCGGGTACAGAAACTGGACGAGAACAGCGAGGGGCTAGGTGATCTTGTAGCGGACCGTTATCGGGTTCCCGCGAGCACAGAGGTCGAAGTGGAACGTGATGGCCACCTTGATCGTCTTGTTCTTGTTGATCGCCTTCTTGGCCGCATCCATTTGGCCGGGGCTCAGACCGATCCCGTAGCCGAGTGTCTGCTTGGCTTTGACGACGGATGCCCCGCCCCTCACCGAGTAGACGGGATCGTCGAGACCGATCGATTCGCCGTCGACGACTTCGAAGTAGCCCTTCGCCTTCTCCAGATCGCATTTCTTGGTCATCCCGTCATGACTCAGCTTGAAGCGCAACGCCCCCCGATTGAGAAGGGTGCCCGGGCTCTCCGCCGGGTCGATCTTCATCGTCACGTCGTCGTAGTTGAACTTGAAGATCTTGCTCTCGTTGGTGCTAGCGACGATGACGGTGTCGCTCTGACTGGTGTTCGGGAAACATGACACTCCGTGGGGATAGCTGAAGTGGCTCCCGGCGCTGGGATCACCGGTGAAGGTCTCTCGGAAGATCACTCCTTGAGTCTGGTCCAAGAACCTAGAGACGCGAGACGTGTTGCCGGCTTCAGCGACGTAGATGTCCACATCTGGACTGTTGGTGTTCCCGCAAGCCGAGATCTCGTCCGGGAACTCGAGCTGGCCATCGCCGCTGCCTTTACCTCCGAACTTCCGAATGAAGACGCCGTCGGGACTGAAGTTCTGAACGGTGCCGGCCTGTTCGTCGGTGACGTAGACGCCGGAATGCGTCACGCTGATACCGGCGGGAGCGACGAAGCTCCCGTCAGTAGTTCCCGACTGACCCCACTTCTTCACGAACACGCCTGCGGTCGTGAACTTCTGAACGCGTTGGTTCAACTTGTCGGTCACGTAGACAAAGCCGTTGTAAACGGCGATCCCGTTCGGACCGGCGAATTCGCCGTCGGCGCTGCCGTTCTGGCCCCAGCTCTTGATCCACGAACCGGTCGCTACATCGAATTCCTGGATGCGGTTGTTCGCCGTGTCGGCGACGTATAGAAAGCCTGGATTCGCGGGATCGTCCAGAGCCAAGGCTTCGGGATAGTAGAGCTGCCCGTCTTCCTGCCCGACCCCATCGCCGATGGTTTTCAGGAAGTTTCCCTTGCCGTCGAAGACCTGGATCCGGTGGTTGACGTGGTCGACGACGTATACGTTCCCGTCGATATCGAACTCGACGTCATACGGGTGGTAGATCTGAGTGGCCCCGGACCCGTGCGTCCCGAAGGCTCGCACGAAAGTGAGCTGGAAGGCGAGGGCCGCCGGCGCGATCAGGATCTGCAGTGCGAAGAGCAAGGTCAGGACCGTCCCCAGCGCGATGGGCCTTCTGATCCTTGTCGAAAGAAGCGGTCGCCGCCCCATGTGTGCCTCCCCAAGTTGTGGTGCAGTCCTCTAATGCTAGGCAGGCATCAGGGCCCGGTCTAGGCCTTCGGGAAGGTTTGTGCCCCCGCGGTGAGTGCCCTGGGCCACGGCCGGGGCGGTTTCATGCAGGCAGCCTGTTGAGATGCGCGCCTCGGGAGATGCCGTTCGATACCCTCCCCGTATGCGGCGGATCGAGCGGCTCATCAACCTCATCGCCGCGCTCCTGGAGACCTCCCGGCCCCTTACGGCCGACCAGATCCGTGACGAGATCGCCGGCTACGGCGAGCAGCCGAACTTCGAGGCCTTCCGACGGGCCTTCGAACGGGACAAGGAGGCTCTCCGCGCCATGGGCATCCCGCTCGAGGTCGTGGAGACTGACGCCCTGGGCGGGGAGCCCGAGGGCTACATCATCCCCAAGAGCAAGTACTACCTGCCCGAGCTCGATCTGGAACCGGACGAGTTGGCCGCCCTTCGACTCGCCGCGGAGGCGATAGCCGGCGGCTCCGAGCAAGCCGAGGCCGGTGTGATGAAGCTGTCGGTCGACGACGGGGGAGCGCCGTGGGGCGGAGCCAGGGTCACGTGGAGCGCGGATGTGGCGGCGGAACAGCCGCTGCTCGGCCCCCTCTATTCGGCGCTGATCGATCGAGCTCCCGTCGCCTTCTCCTATCGCGCGGCGACGGGCGAAGAGAAGAAGCGAGAGCTCGAGCCGTACGGGCTCGTTCACCGCAAGGGAAATTGGTACCTCGTTGGACGCGATCGGGATAGAGACGCGATCAGAGCCTTCAAGGTGTCCCGCATCAGCGGACGGATCGAGAAGCTCGAAGGCGGGTACGAGATCCCGCCTGGGTTCGACGCGAAGGAGCACCTCAGCGGGGAGGCATGGGAGATCGGACCCGGCGAGAAGGAGACCGCCGTGATCCGCTTCGACGAGCCACTCCGGTGGTGGGTCGAGCAGAACATGACTCAGCTCCAACGTCGTGAGGCCCACGATGGGGGACTCGAGGTCGACGTGCCATTCACGAACACCGACGCGCTGATCTCGTGGACGCTCGGTTTCGGGGAAGAGATCGAGATCGTCGCGCCGGCCGAGGCAAGGGCTGCGCTGCGAGACCACCTCGCGCAGCGGCAGGGAACGGTTTCGTGAGCCAGGACGCGGCCGGGCGGCTGGGACGGCGACTTCAGCGGATCCTCTTGCTCCTTCCTTACGCGATCCGGCACCCCGGAGTGACCGTCGACGAACTGTCGCTCAAGTTCGGTGTCGACAAACTCGAACTGATGGACGACCTGAACCTCGTCTTCATGTGCGGGCTCCCCGGTTATGGGCCCGGTGACCTGATCGACGTGTCCATCGAAGAGGACAAGGTGTACGTCCGGATGGCCGACTACTTCTCGGCCCCCCTAAGGCTCTCGCCCGCCGAAGCCCTCGCGCTGTACGCCGGGGGGGCCGCAACCGCCGACCTGCCGGAGATGAAGGAAGCGGATTCGCTGAGGAGAGCGCTCGTGAAGCTGGGCCGTGCGCTCGGCATCGCTGGCAACGGGGACGGCACCAGTGGGATCAACGTCCGGTTGGAGGACCGCCCGGACGCACATCTGCGCACGATGCAGCGCGCTCTTCGGGAGGCCAAGCAGGTGCAACTCGAGTACTGGTCCGCCTCCCGCGGAGCTCTCACCAAGCGCGCGGTCGACCCCTGGGGGCTCGTCGCTGCATTGGGTCGTTGGTACCTGATCGGTTTCGACCATTCCTCTGACGAGGAGCGGATGTTCCGGCTCGATCGGATCAAGGAGGCCTCGGTCACCGACATGGCCGCACCGGTGCCCGACGACTTCGATCCCGACCGTTACAAGGGGGCGTTCTCCGATCGCGACGCGACGCCCAACCTCTCCTTCGAGATCTCGCCCGACGTCAGTCGCTGGTTCGAGGACTATTACCCAGTGGCGCGCTCGACGATCCTGGATGACGAGTGGCGGAAGGTCGAGCTCGTTTCCAGTGGGGAGCGATGGGCGGCGACCCTCGTGCTGCGTTTGGGTGAGGGCGTGAGGGACGTTCAACCCAAGTCGGTGGTCAAGGAAGCCGCCAGGCTCGCCTCGGCCATAGCGGCGCGCCACGCGAACTGAGCTACAGCGATTTCGCGTGCCGGATCGAGGTCGCCTCGTATCCCAGTCGTTCGTAGAACCTGACGGCGTCGTCGTTCCCGAGCAGCACGTCCGCTCGGATCCCCTTGCACCCGTGCTCGCGCCCGACCGATGCAGCGGCCTCCATCAGAGCCGCTCCGACGCCGCGTTTTCGGTGTCCCTCGGCAACCACGAGGGTATTGACCTCGCATGACAGCCCCCATGGTTTCTCCGCGAAGGAGAGCTTCGTGAACCCCACCACGTCACCACCAAGCTCGGCGACCTTGATCACTATCCCCGCGTCCTCGATGGCACGCTTGGTTTGCGCCAGCCAATCGCTCCTCTCCACCAGGTAGCGCGGGTTGCCCGGTTGGATCCGGCCGTGATGCTCCTTCAGCTCCACGTAAAGATCCGCTATCCGCGGGGCGTCTGAGTCATCCGCGTCCCGGATCTTCAGGTCCGCCACGTCTTCTCCTCTGTCGGATCGCTGCCTCTATCCTGTCCGTTCGCCCGCAACGGAAAGGAAGTCCTTGGTCCCCGCTTGGGTCCGCGCGATGTTCGCCAACATAAAGCTGGTCCTGTCGGACCGCTCGGTGAACATCGTCATCTTGATGAACTTCGTTTCCATCTTCGGACTCGGCCTGGTGACTCCGACGCTCCCGATCTTCGCCGAGTCGTTCGACGTGGGGTACTCGGGCGTTGGGATCTTCATCTCTGCCTACGGCCTCTCGAGACTCGTCACGGATCTGGCAGCCGGCCCCATCGTTCAGCGGATCGGAGAGCGCCGATCGTCGGCCATCGCATTGACGCTCATGGCGATCACCGCGATCGCCACCGGGGCAGCGCCGTTCTATGTTTTCGCCGTCGTCGCCTGGGGAGCGAATGGAGCAGGTTCGGCGCTTCTCTTCGCCGCGCAGTACAGCTACATGTTGAAGGTGGTCCCGCAGGAGCGGATGGGCCGCGTCCTCAGCGTCTTCTACGGCGCCTTCAACGCCGGGTTCGTGGGCGGAAGCTTCATCGGGGGGCTGCTGTCGGACAGCTTCGGACTGCAGACCCCGCTGATCGTTTACGGCTTCGTGCTGTTCTTCCTCGCGGCCGCCTATTACCGCTACGTCTCCGATCCCGCCAAGAGAGCCGAGCCTCTGCCCGGCGCCCCCGAGGCGACCACGGGCATCCGATCGCTCCTGCGCCTGCCCGGCTTCCTCACCGTCATCTTCACGAACTTCGCCTACCTCTGGATGGTTGCAGCCGTCTTCGGAACGCTCATCCCGCTGTTCGCGAGCGATGCCCTAGGGATGTCCCGTTCGGCCACGGGGATCGTGATCGGCGTCACGCTCTTCATGGAGTTCCTCGTCCTGTACCCGGCCGGCAGCTATTCGGACCGGCACGGGCGGCGACCCGTTCTGCTTCCATCACTTCTTGGGCTCGGCGTGATGACGATCGTCGTCGGGTGGTCGCCCAACGCTCTGATGTTCACGCTCCTTATGGGAGCGCTCGGCATCTCCTCGGGTTACGCCGGCGTGCCCCCGGCGCCCATGCTGGCCGACATCGTGCCCCAGAACCGCCTCAGCACCTCGGTGGGGATCTTCCGCTTCTGCGGGGACCTCGGCTTCTTCTTCGGCCCCCTGGTGGCGGGTTTCGGGAGCGAGGCGTTCGGGTTCAAGGGGGGGTTCGCCCTGGTTGCGCTCCCATCCCTGGTGGCGGCCT
>JAXDJL010000242.1:0-2815 GCA_034665685.1 Actinomycetota bacterium
CCGCGTCCCCGCGCGAAGACACCGCGATTGCACATCGAGGTTGACCAGACGCGACAGGTGCTTTACGTCGTTCGCAAGGGCCGCATCGACGACACGATCCACGTGTCTACGGGAGCGGGAGGCGGGACCTTCGACGGCGTGTGGCACGTGTATCAGAAGATCGCCGGATACAGCCCCCACCGTCTCTACTACCCGAGCTACTACGAGGGTGCGCGCGCGATCCACGGATGGCCGGAGGTGCCCACTTATCCGGCGAGCCATGGTTGTGTCCGCGTCCCATACTGGACGGCGAAGTGGATCTTCAGGATCGCTGATCTCGGAGTGCAGGTCCGCATCTACCACTGAACTTTGTGTGGCCAGAAGCGGACTCGAGTCACGGCTCGGCGGTCTTGAGCTTGCCCGCTGTGCGGTCGTGCTTGGTCTTTGTCTGATGACAGCTCCAGCAGCGCGGCTTGAGATTGCCGTTGGAGGTGGGGCCCCGCGCTGCCCGGGGCTGTACGTGGTCGAACTCGGTTCGGAATCGGTTGCCACAATCCACACAGACCACGCCATCGAAGTCCGGAGGCGGTCCGAGCTCTAGTGCGATAGCGACCTCGATCGGGATAGATCGCGACCATCGGCAGAACTCGCGCAGATCCTTTCCGTCGAAGAACACCCCGGAGAGGAAGGCGTCGTGAGCGATCTCCTTGGCAACCTGAGGAGGGATCGGCCCTACGCCGGGAATCTTGCAGACCTCGCCCTTCTTGACGTCTTTCCAGCCGCGCTCGGCGACCTCGTGGCTGACCAGCACCACCAGCTCGGGGCGCTTTGCCCGCCCCTTGCCGGTTCCCGACAACTGCGACGCGTAGGCGTCCGCGAGGTGGCGTTCGAAGGGCTCTAGGGCGCCATTCTGCTTGGCGGCGCGCGCCAAGCGCGCCGCCTCGGCCTCGGCACGGGCGACGATCTGGGCGCCGTGGTGAGGCTCAAAGGCGAGGTGAACATGCACCATGCCGAGACCGTAGCTGTAGCTGCGGGCGCTACGGGCGGCGCGCTGCCGGGCCCCCAGATCTCTGTGCTGCTCGGCTTCGAGCTTGGTCTTGCGGGCCCTCTCCTTGAGAACGTGGTACGGCTGGTCCTGAGCAACAGACAGCAGTTCCTTGGCCGCTCCCGGAGCAGACTCCTCGGCTTTGGCGATCTCGGCGGCTTGGTCGAGAGAGATGCCGCCGCGCCGCAGAGCGTCGCTGAGATCGTCCGAAGTACCCAGGACGTGGCCGGTGACAACGACCTCCTTGGCTTTCCCGATCGAAGTGCCGGTGACGCGGGCGAGATGGGCTGCGTCATCCACTTTTCGGGCGAGAGCCGCCACCCCAAAGGTGGCGAGTTTTCGGCGCGGGCGTAGGCCTCCAGCAGTTCTTTGGCGTCCGGCGCACTCAGGAGCTCTGGTTCGAGGTCGGCCTTCGCCTTCTCGAGGAGCTCAATCGCCTCGTCCACGATCGCTGATCCCATCCCCTGATTATGGTGAAGGGGTACGACAATTTGGCTTTCGAACGAGGCCTCAGCGCAAAGTTTTTCTTGTCTTTTTTCGAGCACCAGATCTGTGCGTTCGCAGTACGAGAGAACCGCCGGCTGTTTCAGGCCTCCCGGTCGAGCTGCGCGACCAGGTTGCGAACCTTCATCTCGATCCGATCCCTGATCTCTTGAACCTGTTCCGGAGTCTTGCCCTTCGGGTCGTCGAGCTCCCAATCCTCGAGCGGGACGGTCAGTGCGGGGCACGCTTCCTCGACCGCACATCCCATGCCGATGACCCGGGCGGCACGGTCGGCCATCTGAGGACTCAGCAGAGTGCCCGGAGAGTCCCCGATCTCGAGCCCCACTTCGCCCATCGCAGCGACCACCTCGGGATGAGGAGCAGAAGCGGGCTGCGTACCGGCGGATAGCCCGCGGTAACGATCGCCGGCGAGGTCGTTGAAGAACGCCTCCGCCATGCGCGAGCGTCCCGCGTTGTGAACGCACACGAACAGGACCATGGGCCGATCGTCTTGTCCGGTACCGGCCTCGACCTTCGGGGAAAGCTGTTGATTGAGGACCCGGCTATGCAATCTGTTGGGCCCTCATCGACATCAGTGCGTCTTGATCGTGAGAGGCAGAGATCGTCCCGCTCGGAAGGCGTCCAACTGCTTGGGCCACTTCGCCTTGAACACGGCACGACCGAAGCCGGCGTTCTTCGTGAACGAAGCGCGGCACCTGTCGTTGACCTTCTTGCCGGCGATCTTCACGAAGCGCCCGTCGCGCTTGCGCAGCAAGTTGACCCTCGTCCCCTTGAGCTGCTTGGTCGCGTTGGACAACTTGCAAGCCTTGAGAACGACCTTAAGACGCACGCTGTCGCCGCGAGCAGGAGTCTGATCGGAGGCCCCGAGACCGACAAGGGGAGCGAGCATGCAGGGTCCCGCTTGCCCTCGCTTCTTGTTCTGGCGGCTGGGCCCGGTGTCGCATGTGCGACCGAAGCTGGGGCCGCCGGACTGACGCACGAACGCGGGGAGCGCCGTCGCTCCACCCTGCGTGGTGTTCGAGTAACCACCCCACACGCGTCCCGTGTTGTCGATCTCGATCGTGAAGAAGTCTCCGAGCCGACGATCGATCGCCTGAGCCTGGCAGGCGGTGCCGCCCGAGCAGATCGTCCCCGTGTGCATCCTCTTGGGTGTTGCCACCGCGGTGCGGAAGCCGGGCTTCGAGGAGGAGCCGCAGCCGAGGCCGTTGAGGCTCTGCGCCATCACGACGCGCCATCCGTGATCCCCTGCGGTCTGGGAATCGTCGTCCGGGAGCTTCACGTCGGCCT
>JAXDJL010000243.1:0-6861 GCA_034665685.1 Actinomycetota bacterium
ACGAGGTGCTGGACCGGCTCAACCGCGGGATGATCGGCGACCTCAAGGAATACGCGGGGGACGAAGAGAGCTTCGAGTGGGCCACCAACCTCGTCCTAGTCGCGCGGTACCTAGAGCGCTTCGGCGATCACGCGGTCGATGTCGGAGAGCAGATCGCCTTCCTCGTCACCGGCGTCTTCCGCGAATTCGAAGACGCGTCTCACCCCTCCGGCATCGCCGAGCCCTAACCCGGGCGGATCTCCAGGAGCGTTGCTTCGGGGCGTGTGAGGAAACGGATCGGCGTGAACTTCGAGACGCCCAGGCCCGGACTGACGTGCAGCCATCCGTGACCAACGCGGTGCAACCCACCGGCGAGACCCGTGGGCAGGGAGCTGTTCGTCACGAGCGCACCGCCGAACGGCATGCGCACCTGGCCTGCGTGCGTATGTCCCGCGAGGACTAGGTCGAAGCCGTTCAAGATCCAGGGCGACACGACGTTCGGCGCGTGGACGAGCGCGATCGCGAGCCTCTCGCCGGCGGCGCGCTCGATGTGCTCGAGTCGCTCGAGATGGATGTGCGGATCGTCCACACCCGCGATGCGAACGGGGCCGTCCGGTGACTCCACTATGGCGGTGTCGTTCTGGAGCGGCGTCCACCCCGTGGCCTGGAGACCACTCTCCAAACGCGCCGTATCGGCCCTGTGCGGAGGCAGAGGGTCTTCGCCGCGCGTGAAGTACTTGATGGGGAACCTGAACACCGCTTGGTAGTAGTCGTGCGAGCCCAGCACGTAGAAGTTCCCCAGCCTGCCCTTGATCCCCCGGAAGGCCTCGACCAGAGGATCGATGCCCCCGTCGTCGTCGATCAGGTCGCCGGTCGCCACCACCAGATCGGGCTGGTCCGGGAGGAGGTCCGGCAGGCGTCCCAGCCAGCGCTGTAGGGGCCGGTCCCACGCCTTCATGTGGGTGTCCGACAGGTGGAGGACCGTGAGGGGCGGAGCGGCCACGAGGGGGACCGTTTTCGTCTGCAGACGGAACCTCAGCGGCTCGATCAGAGCGTAAGCCGCCAGACCCGCGCCCCCCCACAGCACGGCGCGGATGGATCGCATCTTTCGAGGATACTTGCGCCGTGCGACTGTCCCTGAGGTGGAAGATCGTGGGCGGGTACGGCCTGATGCTCGTCCTCATCGCCCTGCTGGGATGGGTCACCTACTCACTCTTCGCGTCCGTGCGAGAGGTGCAGAGGACGGTGTTCAACCAGGCCCTCCCGCGTCTCGTCGCCGTCGATGAGATCGTCCGTTCTTATACGGCGCAGTCGGCGGCGGTGCGCGGCTATCTGATCGGGAGCGAACCCCTTCTGCTCGATCAGTACGAACAAGAGGTCAAGGTTTCGGGCGAGTGGGAGGACCGCGCTGCCCGGTTGTTCGGCAGTGGGGACGATCGCGAGCTATTGGATCGGCTCATCGAGTCGGGATCCGAGTTCCACCAACTCGTGGACCGCCGAGTGTTGCCTGTGGCGCAGCGAGGGAATCGATCGCAAGCCTTCCGCGTCCTCGCGCAGGATGGGACTCCGCTCGTCTCGCAGATCGGAGACGTCGGTCAGTCATTGCGCCTCGCTCAGGATCAAGACGTCGCTCAAACGGAAGAGGACCTGAGCGTTCAGTCGAACCGCGCCGTTCTCATCCTGGTACTCGTCACGATCGGTGCGCTCATCGTGGGAGCGGTCGTCGCGATAGCACTCCCGCGCCGTCTCGTCGCGAACCTCGACAAGCTGGTGTTCGCGGCGCGCGCCATCGGTCGAGGTGACTTCGAGCAGAAGATCGAGATCCACTCGGGGGACGAGGTCGAAGAGCTCGCGAATCGCTTCGAGGAGATGCAGTCCGGCCTGAGACGGCTGCAGCAACTCGCGGCGCACGATCGCGAGCTCGAGATCGCGGCCGAGATACAACGCAACCTGCTCCAGTTGCCGGTCCCCGCGTCGAGCGATTTCGTCGTGGTCCCCGTACAGCGCCAAGCGAACCTGGTCGGGGGGGACTGGTACGACCTGGAGCTCAGCGGTAGTTCTCTCACGGTGGTGATCGGCGACGCGTCCGGAAAAGGCATCGGGGCGGCGTTGATGTCCACGGTCGCTCTCTCGTCGCTGCGGGCCGAGAGAGGTCTGGGGGCTGCGCCCGAGCGGATCATCGAGCAAGCGAACAAGGTTCTCCTCGACGCCACGGCCCCCGAGTCGTTCACCACCATGATCTACATGACCATCGAGCTACCCAAAGCAGAGGCGCGCTGGTTGAACATGGGACACCTGCCGCCTTATCGACTTACTCGGAACGAAGAAGGTGAACCTACTGGCCACTTCGTCGATGGACCTCGAAACCGCGTACTGGGATGGTTCGACGACCCGGGCTACGCGGAGACGGCCTCGGACCTCAGATCCGGGGACAGGATCATCCTCTTCACGGACGGCTTCGTTGAGGCGAAGTCCTCGGAAGGCGAGCTGTTCGGCGAGGAGCGCCTCGAGGCCTCGATGCTGCGGTACGCGCCGCTCTCTCTCAGCGAGATGGGGGAGGGTCTCGTGGCCGACGTGGAACGCTTCTCGGCGGGGAAGCTCGACGACGACCTCACGATGCTGATCATCGAGTACCGACCGGGGGTGACCCACGGCCCCGAGCGGGCCGGCGAGGGTCCGTAGTGCGCCCGTAGTCCGCCTTGACCCCACCCTCCTATACTCGACAGGACACCTAAAAGAGGATCAAAACGTTGCCCCAGTCAAAGATAGATATCGACATATCGGAACAGAACGGATACAAGGTCGTTCGCCCTACGGGGGACCTGGATGTCTACACCGTCGGCTCCCTCCGTGACGCCATCGGCGCCATGATCGAGGGCGAGGCGTCCAAGGTCGTGGTCGACCTGGACGGGGTCCCCTTCATGGACTCCTCCGGCCTGGGGGCCCTCATGGGGGGCGTCAGGCGTCTGCGCGAGGCCGGTGGAGACCTGGCCATCGCCTGCACGAAGGAGCAGCACCTGAAGCTGTTCACGATCACGGGCTTCGGCGAAGGCGTGTCCATAGCGCCCACCGTCGAAGAAGCGGCCGCCGGCTTCAAGAACTAGCCGCACGTCGCGTCCGTCAGCCGGGAGGATCCTTCTTCCGGTAGCTCCTCCTCGTCAGCCCGGCGACCAACAACATCGCGATGACGGTGACCAGGGACGAAGTGACGGAGACGAGGATCAGCTGTGAGGATGTCACCGTGTCCTTCTCGTCTAGCTCTCTCTCGTCGGTCGGTCGCACGATAGCAGCGGAGATCGGATCCCCGACTCTCCTCCGGGGGCGATAACCATCGAGGAAGCGCTTCGCTCGACGTCTTTTTCGATCCTGCGTACCGCGGGATTCGCCGCCAACGGCGTCTTGTTCGGGCTGCCTCTTTTCGCGCTCCTGGTGCTCGGTCCGGCGCTGACGTCTGCCTCGGACGCCGGATCGATGGTCAAGGCCCGGGCGGGCCAACGCACCGAAGAGCTCGTTCGAGCCTGTCTCGTGGTTTCGTTCGCGTCGGCGTCGCTCATCCTGCTCCTGCAGACCGCCCTCGTGTCGGGCCTCAGCGGCGCCGACCTGGGAGAGAACTCCCTCTCGTCCGTGCTGTCGAGCGACTTCGGGTTGTGGTCCGGCGCGCGCATCCCCCTCGTGTTGGGACTGGCTGTCCTCCTCGTCGGGCGCGTGCGAGGGGTCCTCACGAAAGAGACGAGCACCGCCTGGTGGGGCTCTTGGATCGTGCTGTCCGGCGGCCTTTTGGTCGCGACTTCACTCTCGGGTCATGCGAGCGTCGCCGCTCCTCCGTGGTCGGTCTTGAACGACGTCCTCCATCTTGCGTCCGGAAGCACCTGGTTCGCGGGGGTCGTCGGGCTGGGCGTTGTGTTGCCCCACGCGGTCGCGTCCACGGGGTCGATCTCTCTGGCCGCCGCGGCGGTTTCTCGTTTCGCGACCGTCGCACTCGTTTCCATCTCGCTGGCGGCGACGACCGGCACCATCAACTCCTTCCTCGCCCTCGAGCGGTTCGACGACCTCTGGCGGGATGGTTACGGCCGAACGCTTCTCGCCAAGATCGTCGTCTTCATGGTGGTCCTCGGCCTAGGGGGCCTCAGTCACTTCGTGATCAGGAACCGGCTGGAACGGGCCGCGGCCGACGCGGAGTCCGGACGGGACGCGCGGAGGCTGTTCCAAGTCGCCATCGCCCTCGAGGTCCTGGTGGGCGTCGCCATACTCGTTCTCACCGGTCTGCTGACCGGTCTCGACCCACCCGGCAACTAGTCGCAAGAGTCCACTTTCGCGGTGCTTTCGGACCGCCCTTCTACGTACTTTCTCCGCCGCGGCTTAGCCCCTTCTCACTACGGAGAGTGAGCAGCACCCTGGGAAAAAAGGTCAGTTCGGACTATCTGCTTTTAGAGCACGCTTCACTAAGGTGACCTGAGATGCAGTTTGAGCAGTTGAACGGCTGGAGGGTTGTTTTTGAGCTTGTCCCTAGCGCTCGACCAAAACTGGCGCGCCAACGGGCTTTGCGCGGCCAAGGATCCCGATCTCTGGTTCTCCGTGGGGGCCGTGGAGCATAAGTACGCGAAGACGGTCTGCCGGCAGTGCCCCGTTCAAGCCGAATGCCTCAGGTACGCGATGGAAGCCCCGGTGGAACACGGGATCTGGGGCGGCATGACGGAGCGTGAGCGCCGGCGGGCACGCCGGAAGAGGGATTCCTCCGCCGCGTAAAGCGTTCCGGCTACGTGCGGAGCGTCAGCTCCAGGATCTCGCATTCGTCTCGCCAGCGACGCGCCGTCTCTTCGGGTAGCCCCGGGATGTTGAGGCGTTTCTCCGCGATCTTCTCCGCGAGGGTGTCCCATTCCGGTCCCTGTGGCACGATTCGCACGTCCGCTGGGATCTCGGCGACCTGCGCGTTCTTCCCCTTCCACCGGAGGATCACGTCTACCTGACGCAGCCGCTCGACCCCAGGGATCGTTTGCTGGCGCTCACCGGACAGCACATAGATCTTGCCCTGGTCCATCACGAACCAGACGGGCATCGTCCGTTCCTCGTTGCCGTCCTTCCAGCGGAGCCAGATGATCGTCGATTTCTTGAGCGATTCCTGGACCGCGGGGCTCACCGCGGCGGCCGCGTCGATGTCGTTCGACTCGGTCCAGGGAACGTCGGGCGAAACGGTGCACACCACGTCCTCCCAGGTGAGGTTCGTCGGGACCAGCGCGTACCAGGTAGCGATGTCGAAGTAACTCTCGACCGCTTCGATCGGATCTCCGTGCTCGCGGTAGTGGCCGAGCTGGATCTCTCCGTCGAGCCTCTCGTGGAAGCTGAAGATCCAACTCTGGGCGGTTGGTGAGATGTACCCCTCGACCCAGTGCACGCGCGGCTCAGCGATCTCGAGGTGAAGCCCGATCGATTCGCCCGGAATCTCTGCTTGGAAGGGGGTCCAGTACACCTGGACAACGCGTCTCACATTGGCCTCGAGCTCGACGCGCATGGCGGCCTTCGCTCCCTCGTTGGGCCCGACCTTCACTCCGTGACGGCCGAGCGCGCGCGAGACGGCGTCGACCAGGGGCTTGAGGCGTGCGCTCGCCGGAGACTTGACGGCCATCAGGAGAAGGGGGAGGACTCGAAGGCGGACCGGAGCATGAAGAACGCTACCGGGAGGAAGGCTGCTGCCACGAGACCGAACTCGATGTAGGCGAAGGTCTTCTGCTTCAGCGCCAGGTTGGGCCAGAAGTCGAACAAGATGATGCGGAGACCGTTGAACGCGTGGTAGATCACGGCTCCGATCAGAGCGACCTCGAACGGCTTGAACCACCAGAGCTTGTAGAGACGGATCGTCTCGTCGTAAGCCTCCGGCCCGAACCCGGCCGCGAATGTGTCGATGATGTGGCCGAACAGGAACGCCACAACCCCCACCCCGGTTATCCGGTGAGCCGCCCAGGACCATTGGCCGACCCCGCCTTTGTAGGGCCCACCCGGCGCCTCCTTCCGTACGCGGAAGAGGCCGGCGACGACGTACAGGGCGAACAATCCCGCACCGATGGTCAGCAGGAAGACGATTCCCTCGATGATCCTGGGGCCTAGCACGCCAGAATCCTACCCGGCGAGCAGTTGCTCGGTGATGGCAAGGAGCCCAGGAAAATCGACGGCCTCTTGTTCCAGATACGGAACGCGCACCCACCGGTGACGGGGGATCTTCCTCGCCAGGGTCTCGAGGTTCTTCTCCTCCCATCGGACGACTTGTCCGAAAGCGTTCTCGATCTCCAGCAGCTTCACCAGGAGCGTCGCCTGCTTGTCGCCGGACCGGAGCTTCGTCATCTGCCTGGGGGTCACGTCGATCGACTCACCCCATCTTGGATGCACCCGGTTGACGACGAGCGCGCCGAACGGGAGCCCGGACTCGTCGAGCCGCGTTCCGAAGAAGGTTGCCTCTGCGACCGAATCCTCGGCGGGGGATGTCACCACGATGAACGACGTGGCGTTCGACCGAAGCAGTTGGGCGACCTCGCCGGCGCGCTGCTTGAAGCCGTCGTACATGCCCTCGAGATTGCCGAAGAACTCGGCTGTGTCTTGAAGGACGTCCGCGCCGACGATCCGTTTCACGATCTTGAGGAAGGTCGTGGCGGTGATGTTGGCAACCCGGAAGATCCCGCCGCCTGCCTTCATGTACGGGATGAGGAAGAAACGGAGCACCTTGCTGTCCAGGAACTCGGTCATCCGCTTCGGGGCGTCGAGGAAATCGAGTGCGTTGCGAGTCGGGGGCGTGTCGATAACGATCACGTCGAAGTCACCGTCGGCGTAGAGCTCGTACAACTTCTCCATCGCCATGTACTCCTGGGTCCCCGAGAGGGTGCCGGCGATGTT
>JAXDJL010000244.1:0-3354 GCA_034665685.1 Actinomycetota bacterium
AGTATCTGGCCGACAAGCTTGGCCCACTCGTTCCGGAAGGGATGGGGGACCTCGTTCGCTACGGGCTCCTGGCGATCCTGGCCGCAACCGCGGCGGCAGGGCTGTGGCTCATCGGCCGCAAATGGCAGAGGCCCCTTCCGGTGCGCGCTGCTCCGGTGCCCACCACTCCCGTGGCTCGTGCGTTCCATCGTCTCGAGGAAGTACTCAGGTCGCGCGGTCAAGCACGAGCCGTATCCGAAACCGCGGCCGAGACGATCCGGCGATCCTCCGCGCTTGCGGGGATGGATCCGGGCATCGCGGTGTCCTCCTTGGAGCAAGAGTGTTACGGGCCGGACGAGCCGGGCAAGGAGGAGTCTCGAGCGGCGGTGGACGAGCTGCAGCGTTTGACCGAGGCCACCCTCCGGCGCTGAGGTCTCCGCGGTGACCGGCGGTTAGGACTTCGCTTCCGCCGTTGCCTCTGCATTCGACTCGGTCTCCTGCCGGCGCGACGTGGGTGAGTGTCGCCTGCCGCGACGGCGTGAGCGCGTGATCCGGTCTCTGCCGGCTCGCTTCGATTCGTAGAGCGCTTCGTCGGCCGCCTTGATCAGCGCCGTCATGTCCGTAGCGTGGTTCGGGAAGGTTGCAACGCCGGCGCTGGCTTTGACCGGAGCGACGGTTTGGATGTCCCCGACCAGGTTACGAAGTCTCTCGGCCACCGGCAGTGACTCTTTCGGCGAGCAGGAGGGCAGGATCACGGCAAACTCCTCGCCTCCGTAGCGCGCCGCAGTGTCGAAGTCTCGGCAAGCTTCGGAGAGCGTCTTCGCGACGAGCTGTAGCACTTCATCCCCCGCCTGGTGACCGTGTGTGTCGTTGAAGTTCTTGAAGTGATCTACGTCGAGCATCA
Organism: Actinomycetota bacterium; assembly: GCA_034665685.1. Taxonomy (GTDB): domain Bacteria; phylum Actinomycetota; class CADDZG01; order CADDZG01; family WHSQ01; genus JAUJNU01. Next base: position 884 of record JAXDJL010000244.1, read on the forward strand.
TGAGAGTGACCTGATCTCCGTTGCGCGCCGCACGAGATAGCTCTTTCTCGAGCACCTGTTGGAAGGTCCTCCGGTTGGCGAGGCTCGTTAGCGCATCGGTATCGGCCATCTTCTGCACCTTCTGCATCAGGTGACGGTTGCTGATCGCAAGCGCGCCGAGCTTGGCGAACTGGCTCATCGTCAGGACCACCTGGCGTTGCACTCTCGTGAGGGGGCCGCCCCCGTGCTCGATCACCAGGAAGCCGACCGGGTCGGTTTCGGCGATCAGCGGCAGGACGATCACGTTGCGCGCGAAGGGAAGGAGCGTGCTCAGCCTCCGGTCGGCATCCTCGTCGAGCTTCTTGACGAGCACGGGTTCGCGGGAATCGTGAGCCTCTTGGATGACCGAGTCGATCCCGTGCCCGAGATCAACCGGCCGGCCCGGCCCCCTGTAGGTGAGCAGGCCGGCTCCCTCCGACACCGGCTCGAGGATCACCCCTCGGCTCAGACCGAAGGTCGCGCAAACGTCCTCCAGGAGCGTGGACGCAACCGCGGATGCGTCTGGCTTTGTTTCCAGGACGCCGGCCAGGCCGGCGAGTGCTTCCGACTCGAGCTTGCGACGCCTGAGATCTCTTTCGTTGAGCGACGAGAAGAGGGCGGTGCCGAGAGCGACGAGCCAGAAGGTGACGACGTTGAAAACCGAGTCACGGTGGAATGTGGGACTGGAGGGATCGGGAGCTCCCGCGCCCGGCGCCAGGATCTCGGCGGCCTGCGCGTAATAGACGACGAAGAAAAGGAGCGAGTGCCACAGTGCGATCTTGAGTCCGGATCGGTACGACGCCAGCAACGTGACGGCGACCAGATGGAGGTACACCAGGAACCTGAGCGAGCTCGCACTGGACCCGGTCGCGTAGACGACCCAAGCTAGATAGATCCCGTCCACGAGGAGCATCCCGCCCACGACCGCCAGGCGCGAGCGGGGAGCGGTCCGGCGGACCCCCTCGCTGACGGCGGAAAGGACCAGATATCCGGCCGTCAACAGAGTGAGGTCGGTGAAGCCGGCGTGCACGGTGTCCGGTGCAAAGGCTGCGGCCCCCAGCACGAACGCCGCGAAGGCGACGCGGAGGGCCTGCAGATATCCCATCCGCTCGGCCAGGGAGACGATCTCGCCGGGCTGCGGAGCCGTCGCGGTGCCCGGGGCCTTGCTCATCGGAAGCTCAAGAGATCTTGCTCGGAGCTCATGGGCGCGAGGGACAGCTTCGAGTCCTTGCCGTCCATGCGTCCCTGCGCTACGACAAAGGCGACGACCAAGCCCATGAGAATCAGGGGGAACGCGAATCGAGCGGCGGCCTCCGCCAGACGTTCCGCCGTGCCTCCGGAGGGGGCCGGCGAGGAGATCGTGTCGGGAGCGGTGGTGGGGGGCTCAACGAGCCCGAGGGCGGCGCGCGTCGGAGCGAGACTCGCACCAGCGCTCGATCCGGGGTTGTTGGCTCCGGCCACTCCACCGGTTACCCCCGTGCCGGGGCCCGACCCATTTCCAGGCCCTTGAGGCTCGTTGGGGTCGCCCCCGCCTCCCGGCCCGTTTCCTCCCGACCCGCCGGCGCCGGTCACGTCCTTGATCGTCTCGCCGGCGGTGCCGCCTACGTCCTCGATCGCGTTCCCGGCCTCGTCGGTCGTGTCTCGCACTATCCCTCCGAGGTCGGACGAGGTGTCCTTTATGGCGTCGCCGGCGTCACCACCGATGAGGTCTCCGGCGGTCGCTCCAGTGTTCTCGATCGTCTCGCCCACCCCGTCGCCCACCTGTCCGACGACTGCACCGGCTCCGGCAGACCCGTCCTCGAGAACGTCGCCCACTGCTTGCCCGATGTCGGCCACCGGATCGGCGGTGACCTGATCGGTCTGATTGGTGAGGTCGGACGTGAGGTCCTTGAGGGGTATCTGGGCGGCCGCGGGCACGCCGGTCAGGGCGACGATCGCGACGGCAGATGCGAGAAGAGAGGCCACACGGCGCGTCCGGCGCGCTCCGACCGACTTGTTTGGGGTCACTTCTGAGATCCTCCGGATTTCCTCTGGCGGGTCCCGTAAGGGGGCTACGTTTGTATCGGCAGATACATGGTCCCCTTTAGCTAGTCACCCGCCTGGGAGCGGGGCCGCGAAGACCGCTGGGGCTCGAACATTGACTAGGGGCAACCTTCACTGCTTGAATGCGTTATCCACTTCGAGCTTCCCGACTCGCAAAAGCCCTATCGGTCACGCCATCCGTGATCCTCTGCGGCCCCGCATCTGGAGGGGAGCATCGAGCCGTCTTTAGAGAGGGGAAACATCTTGCGTTGGAAAGGCATCTCAGCAGTGGCGCTGGCGATCGTCCTTATCGGTTCCGCGGCCGTGTTCGCGGCTCCGGATGGAGCAGGCCAAGACCGTCGTCAGACTCGTAAGAACGAGACGACTATCCCCAACGGGTTCGTGCCCGCGGCGGCTCGCGAACGAAGCCT
>JAXDJL010000245.1:0-5257 GCA_034665685.1 Actinomycetota bacterium
AGTAGATGAGAACCGGACCGAAGAGAACGACCATGATGACCGGGACGACGTGACTTAGGACCGCCATCGCCAACACGACCGCTGCAAGGAGCGGCTGTCCCCGATCTTCGGTCGCCACCCGGTAAGCAAGTCCGTAGAACACGAAGCAAAGCCCGACGCTCAGGGCAAAGGAATACTCGCCCGCGAGGGAGCTGGCGATGTTCGCTCCGTAGATCGTGTAGCTGTCCATGAACAGGAAGCTGAACGCGAGGACCGCTCCGATGATCGGAGTTGGGAACCTGAAGCGCAAGAGCCGGAACATCAAGTAGAAGGACACCGGCAGGAAGAAGGTCCCGAGGATGGTTCCCAGCTTGAAGGCGATTCCGTAGGGGATGACGTAGCTGAGGATCGCCTGGAATGCAGCGACGAGCGGGAAGTAGAAGTGGAGCATCGGGAATCCCGCGAACCAACCGGGCGACCAACCGGACAGCTGTCCATGGGGCAAGAGGTGATGCTTCAGGTACCAGGGCGCATAGATGTGTGCACCGGTGTCTCCCCCGGTCGTGATGGTCGACGAGAACAAGAGGCTGGGGCGGAAGTAGATCAACATCGTGCTGAGCAGCACCACGTAGACCGAGAGCTCGAGGATCACTCTCCAGCGGTCCGGCATCGAGACGATCCGCTCGCGCGTGAGGTCGCGTATCCAGGCCCTGACCTGAGCCCCCAGGGTGGGAGGTGGTCCGCCCGGCTGGACGGGAGCCGGAGCGGGCGTGACGGGGCGAGGAGCCACCGGCCGCGGCGGCTGCTGCGACGGGGGTAACGCCCGGCGCCAGGGACCGGTGTCGTCGACCGCCGGCGGCGATCCGCCCTCTGGTGGTGTCACTCGGCCCCTTTCAGGCTCGGTCGCAAAGGCTTGCGGCCCTGGATCGTCCATCGGCATTAGATGAGCGTAGAGAAACAAGCGGCCTGCCTCCCGGGTCTAGCCTGAATCCCAGAAAAAGGAAGGCCGATCGCCGCCTGCCGGATATTTGAACATCTCGGGGCGGCAACGCCTTCGCCGCCTATCCTGGCTCGATGTCTTGCCCTCCTGGTCCCGCCGATCCCGGGGGAAGCCCGTCGCTCACCGAGCGATTGAGGGCAGGAGAGCCGGTTTTCGGGGAGCGGCTGACCTCGGTCGTGCCGGGCCCCCTGGCGGTGCCGGGGGCCGAGATCGTTCTCGTCGGGCTGGGAGATGGCGGAGACGCGGTTCACGTCGTAGCGCTGACGGCGCTCCGCAAGAAAGACCTCGCCGTTCTGGGGCGCGAGATCGACCGCGTGATCGCACTCGAACCGCCGGCCGATGGGCGGGACGATCGATCTGGCCGGGACGTGGCCATCGACGAGTGGCGTTTCGTCGAGGTCTCGACGGAGAAGGCGGCGGCCGGCCCCAGACGCAATCGCCTCGTGTTGGTGGTTGAGGAGGAACCCGACGTCTCGGGGTGGAGGAGGTTGATCGTCGAGGTGGGGCCGCGCCTCGCCGGGCTCTATCTCGATCGATCTGGGGACCTGACGGCCGTCGCTCTGCCGCCCCAGCTGCGCCGCCCTCAGATCACTCACCCGAACGCTTGAGGAGGATCGTCCCCTCGCGCTCGTAGATCTGCACGAACTCCGTCTGCATCAGTTGTTCGGCGATGGCTTTCTCCTCCTCACCCATCGAGGTCGAATAGAGGATGTAATCGACTTGGTCGCTCTCCGGCAAACGTTGCCCCTCGATGCTGAAGTCTCCCCAGTTCGTCGCTTCGAACGGATTCGGAAACTCGTAGATGTGCTCGCGGTGCGCGATCTGTGGAACGTACGCGTAATAGGCGGCAACCGAAGCGTCGGCGGGGATGAGCTTTACCGCTTCCCGAAACGCCGCGACGTTTGGCTCCGAAGGATCCGCTATGAGCGGGCGGTTTCGCCCGAGCGGCCCCCACATGAAGCCCGTCACCAATGACGCCGCCACCATCGCACCGATAAGCGTCATACGCCAACGGCGGTGACGCACCCGTCCAATGCCGACGACGGCCGCCGCGACGAAGACCGGAACGATGAGCGTCGAATAGTGGTACTGGATCATGTGCTGATACGGAAACGTGCTGATGAGATTCGAGAGGAGCGGACCGGCAGCGATCAACAAGAGCTCGGGTGCCAGCAGGCAGACGAGGGCCACGGGTGCAAGTAGCTGCCATAGGTACCAGGGCCGTTCAGGGCCGAGGGCGATCTGGAGCATGTCCCACGGTTTCAGGAACAAGGTCTTGAAGAACCCTCCGAACCCACCGAACTGACTGGTGACCCGGCCCGCGTACTCGATGTCTGCGCCTTGACTGAAATGGGGGATCACCCATGCCTGCAGCGTCACGAACCACAAGAGGGAGACCCCAGAGGTGATCAAGCCCACGCGGCGGTCGTATCGGATCGCGACGTAGATCCCCAGCGCAAAGGTAACGAGCGCGACGTCCTCTTTCACCAGCAGAAGGGCACCGACGAAGATCAGGAAGAGTCCCCAACGCCGTTTGAACATGAAGTAGAGGGCGAACAGCAACAGCGGGATCTCGAACGCGTCGGGGTGGAACTGATCGAAGTTCGTGCGTTGCACCACCGGATTAACGAGGTATGCGAGCGCCAGCAAGAGAGCGGCCCATTCGCTCCGGATCCGGTCTCTCGCGAGCAGGAAGACGGCGATCGCGCCTGAGGCGAGCGCAGTCGCCTGGGCGATCAACAAGACGGCCGTCGAAGGCCAGATCCAGTAGGCGGGGACGAGAGGCAGCAGGATGAAAGACGGATGGTCCCCGAAGAGGTGAAGTCCCCGCACCGTGACGAAGGGCTCCTTGAACCGGCTGAGGAGCCACGTCCCCTGATCGAAGATCCCGATGTCGAACCCGGTGGTGCCGATGCCGAAGTGGTTCCTCACGGTCAGATAGGCGAACACCGACGCGTAGAGGGCCACGAGCACGGCGAGAGCTACCCGCGCCCCGCGCGCTCCCCTTATCTCACCGGCGGTTCCCTCCGCCTCTTCCTGGAGACGACGGGTTACGAGACGGCGCAGACGTCGCATCCTCGAACGCGCTCGGAGGGACCATCGCACCTCCTCCCAGCGGAAGGTGGAGCTCATCTATCGGAACGGCGTTGCGGGAGGAACCGTCCTCACGGAGCGGAGACGCGTGCGGCCTGGACGGCCGGGGTGTCGCCTGCGGTCGTCCACAGGACTATCGGTTGTCCCGAGACAGTTGCGATCGAGGTGGGGAAGTGGGCCCCGGTTGGGATGTCCGATGGCTCCGCGATGTTGTATGCGGGTTCCCAACCGGTTGCGGGGTCGTGCACCGCGACGTGCACCTCGGACCCAACCTCAGACTGGTTCGTCTGGAAGAACACGTAGATCAACCGGGACGACGTGTCGAGGGAGATCGATGGAAAATCGATCTCGTCGGTGCTGTTCGCGTCCACGATCTGCTCGGGGTCGCTCCACGGTTGCCCCGGCCTCTTCGTGTAGTAGGCGAGCTCGAACGTGGTGCTGTCGCGCAGGACCAAGTGAGTGACCCCTCGAGGATCGGTGGCCACCGAGGCAGCGCCGATCCCTTCTTGAGTCGGCACTTGTTCTTCCTCCGACCAGACGTACGTTCCGGCTTCGGCACCGGGGGTCGCCGACCGCGAGAACCAACCCTGGACCTCGTCCGGCCGACGGTATGTTGCGAGGATGTTCGACTCGTCGTCGGCGTCGATCGTGATGAGCGCCGTGAGGGACGTTCCCGGCCGGGCAAGAGCCTGTGACTCGAGGATCGTGGGTTCGACGCCCGAGCTCGAGACCGAAGCCCAGAAAGGCTGCTGCCCGTTTGGCTGGTCCTTTGCCCATACGACGTGTGCCACGTCGGCCGCTTCATCCCACGCTATCTCTACAACGGGACTGGTCGACGATGTGTCGAGCTCAACCTCACCCGTCTTCCGCCAGCGCACTCCCTGCTGCTGCAGCACGGCGTAGGAGACGGTCGATCCATCGTGGAAGCCGATGTGGATGTTGTCGTCTTCATCGATCGCTGCCGAGAACGAATCGAGACTGAGAGATCCGACGGTGACCGGGTTGCGCCACTGCCGTCCCGCGTTCGACCGGTCCGCGACGATGTTCAGTCCGTCGGTCGATCGGTAGAGAGTGAGCAGTCGCCCGTCGGAGGTGCGCAGCAAGTGGTGCTGTCCGATCCACTGCGTATGGGTGGCGTCTTGGCTGGTGCCCACTGCGACGTTTCGGACCGGCGAAGCAACCGTGTCGGGGCCGGTTCCGGGCGTAGTGTCGTCGCCCAGAAAAGCTCGTGAGAGGCCCCAGATCGCGAGCGCGACTCCGATGACCACGATCCCGAGCCAGATGAGATTCGATTTCGGTTGAGGTGCAAGAACGCGCGGAGGCTCGGCGGCGGCGACCTCTTGCTGCTCTTCTTTGCGAACAGTTTCCGTTTCCGTCGGCGTGACGGTCCAAGCGGCTTCTCGCTCGACCACGTAGACGCCCGCGAGCCGGTCCCCCAAACGCTCGAGCAGAACTTCCCATGTTTCCTCCGAGGGCTCTTGCTCGAGTAACAGGATCGCTCGTTGTTGATCGTTCAGGTTGTCTGGAAGAGGATCCTCCCCTCCCAAGAAGTACTCACCGTGCCGCGCTTTCAGCCCTGCAGCCCCACCGGGCTCCTCTGCAAGTTGCGAGAGGTCCTCCTCGGTGAGCTCGCCGATCTCGTCCAGTTCCTTGATGAGCGGCGCTGCGGTATCGAGCGACGCGCCGGGCATCGCGACCAAAAGGACGACGCCCCCCGCGGCGTCAAGTCCCATCGTTCCCTCCGCCTCGCCCAACGACGGAAGTGGTCCACTACCCATCACGAAGAGGCGTTCTCCGAAGACCGGCTTGCCCTCCCTCAACCGGAGGATGGCGACCTCGAGGTACCCCTCCATGTCCTCGGGGGGGGCGTCCCCGGTTACCTCAATTGCAGGCTCTTCCTCGGGCGGAGCAAGGTCCGCATCCGGTTCGAGCACCGTCTCATCCGCGGCTGCGGGCTCGTCGTCGGCGGGTGCGTCGCCACCGGGCGAGCTTCGGTCTCCCACGAACTCGGGGACGGGCTCCACCGCTTCGCTGGGGAGGATGGGCTCATCGGCCGCCTCCGCTGCCTCGAATCCCTCCGCTGCAGGCGCTTCGAGCGTCAATTCGTCATCATCTTCGGCGCTTTGGGTGACGTCGTCGGCGGCCGCATCCGCCTCGTCTGGATCCTCGGCGTCCCCCTCCTCG
>JAXDJL010000246.1:0-2727 GCA_034665685.1 Actinomycetota bacterium
GAGGAGCCGCGATGGCCCTCCGCATCCCACAGCTTGAGGACCCATCGCCCCTCGGAGAGGTGGTAGCGGTAGCGACCCTCGCCGTCCACCTGAACCTGATCTACGACATCGCCGGTCGCGTTGTGGACCTCAACCACGGCGCTGAGGGCCGGTGTGGTCCCATCCAGTGTCACCTTGCCGCTGAGTGTCGTCATCGCTCGAACCTCTTTCTCAGATAGTCCATCAACTCTTCCGTCGAGATGCGTTCCTGCTCCATCGAGTCTCGTTCTCGCACCGTTACCTCGTTGTCGTTCAGCGAATCGAAATCAACGGTCACGCAGTATGGAGTCCCTACCTCGTCCTGACGCCGGTAGCGCTTCCCGATCGAACCCGTCACGTCGTAGTCGGTGACGAACTGGGCTCTGACGCGGTCGGCGAGCTCACTCGCGAGTGGCACCAGATCATCGTGCTTCGAAAGTGGGAGCACGGCCACCTTCGTGGGGGCCAGGCGCTTGTCGAGCCGCAGCACCGTCCGCTTCTCGACCTTCCCGGACGCCGTGGGGGCCTCTTCCTCGTGGTACGCGTCGATCAGGAAGGCGAGCGTGCAGCGTTCCACTCCAACCGCGGGCTCGATCACGTAGGGGAAGTAACGCTCCTCGGTCTCGGGCTCGAAGTAGGAGAGGTCTTGACCCGACGCCTCGGAATGCGCCTTCAGGTCGTAGTCGGTCCGGTTCGCGATGCCCTCGAGCTCCGACCATCCCATGTCGGGGAAGTCGTACTCGATGTCGTAGGTGCGCTTCGCGTAGTGAGACAGCTCGTCGGCCTCGTGCTCGCGCAAGCGGATCCGCTCGTCCGTCATGCCAAGATCCAGGAACCAATTCATCCGCTGGTCCAGCCAGTAGTCCTGCCACTTCTCGTCGGTACCCGGCTTGACGAAGAACTCCATCTCCATCTGCTCGAACTCGCGCGTGCGGAAGACGAAGTTGCCGGGCGTGATCTCGTTCCGGAAGGATCGTCCTTGCTGGGCGATGCCGAAGGGAATCTTCTTTCGCGACGTCTGCTGAACGGTGACGAAGTCGACGAACATGCCCTGCGCGGTCTCCGGCCGCAGGTAAACGGCGTTGGCGGAGTCCTCTACCGGCCCCATGAACGTCTTGAACATCAGATTGAAGTGACGCGGCTCCGTCCAGGCAGGACCCTGACCGCAGTCCTTGCAGGGCTTGTTCAGATCGATGTGGTCGGCACGGAATCGATGGTGACAATTGGTGCACTCGACAAGAGGGTCGGTGAAGGTGGCGACGTGGCCCGACGCCTCCCAGACCTTGGGCGACATGATGATGGAGCTCTCCAGCCCCACGACGTCGCCGCGCGAATGAACCATCGACTTCCACCACTCGGCCTTCACGTTTCGCTTTAGCTCGACGCCGAGCGGCCCCCAATCCCACGCGGAACGCAGTCCGCCGTAGATCTCGCTGGAGGGGAAGACGATCCCGCGCCGTTTGCACAGGTTGACGATGGTGTCCATAGATGTGGCTGCCATATCGAGGATGATAGTCGGCATGGATTCGCCCACTTGAAGACTCTGCTGGGCCTAACGGCCGTTCTCCTACTCATCCTCATGAACGGCTTCTTCGTAGCCGTCGAGTTCGCACTGGTTTCCGCCGACAGACGCAAGATCGAACAGCTGGCCAAGGAGGGCGAGAAACGCGCCCGCAGGGCTTTCGAGGCGTTGCGCAGGCTCTCCTTCGAGCTGTCGGGTGCGCAGCTCGGGATCACGATCACCTCCCTCCTCGTGGGGTTCATCGCCGAGCCAACCATCGGAGCGGCGATGGAGCCGCTGATCTCGAGGGTGGACTTCATCCCCGAGTCCTCCACCTACGGCGTTTCCATCGCCATCGCGCTCATCATCGCCACAGCCACCCAGATGGTCGTGGGTGAACTGATCCCTCAGAACCTTGGGATAGTCCGGCCGCTCGGCCTGACCCTCACCCTCACGGCGCCGCTCCGGCTCTTCAACCTCTTGTTCCGGCCCCTGATCGTGTTCCTCAACGCGTCGGCGAACTGGACGGTCCGGCGGTTCGGTATCGAGCCCCGGGACGAATTGACGTCGGTGCACTCTCTGGAGGAGCTGCAGGTGCTGATCCAGTCATCGCGGCAGGAGGGCACCCTCGCCGAGGAGGAGTTCTCGCTCCTCGCTCGCTCGATCAGCTTCACGGAGAAAACGGCCGCCGACGCGCTGATCCCGAGGGTCGCAGTGGTCGCTCTGGGCCAGGACGCGACGGTTGCGGAGATGGCCGAGCTCGCGCTGGAGACCGGTCATTCGCGCTTCCCCGTCTACGGAACCGACCTCGACGACATCCTCGGTGTCGTGCATCTCCGCGAGCAGTACCGGATCCCGGCCGCCGAGCGCGCGACAACGCGCGTCACCGAGTTGATGCAGGAAGCTTTGGTGGTGCCCGAGGCGCGCAACCTCGCCGGCCTGTTGCTCGAGATGCGGAGGGGACGCACTCAGCTCGCGGTGGTCGTCGACGAGTACGGGGGCACCGCGGGGATCATCACCCTCGAAGACATGCTCGAGGAGATCGTCGGCGAGATCGAGGACGAGCACGACCCCGCGATCGGTACGCCGCACCTCACGACACCCCTGGCCGGCGCGCACGTGGTCTCGGGGATGTTGCACAGGGACGAGGTCCTGGAGCTCACGGGATTCGAGATGCCGGACGGCGACTACGAGACGCTCGCCGGCTT
>JAXDJL010000247.1:0-3440 GCA_034665685.1 Actinomycetota bacterium
GCGTCCATAAGAGAACGACAGCTGCCACGGGAAGCCACCGATCTTGTTCATCTCGTTGAGGCGGATCGTCGAGTCCTCATCTGACATGCCGCCCGAAAGGAAGACGACACCGGGGATCTCGGCCGGAACTGTTTCCTTGAGTACCTGGATCGTGCGCTCCGCGACCTCGCGATGGGTCGCTTGATCGGAGGCGTCTTTCCCGGACACGACCATGTTCGTCTTGAGCAGGGTTCCCTGGAGCTCGACACGATGCGCTTCGAGCTGCCCGAAGAGCTCGGTGAGGGTGCGCTTCGTCGCCGAATAGCAGTCATCGATCGAATGCGCGCCGTCCATGAGTGTCTCGGGCTCGACGATGGGAACGAGACCGGCCTCCTGGGACAGGGCCGCGTAGCGTGCGAGAGCATGGGCGTTCGCGTGGAGGCAGAAATCGGTCGGGATGCCATCGCCGATGGTGATGACCGCGCGCCACTTGGTGAACCGTGCGCCGAGGCCGTAGTACTCCTCGCAGCGACCCCGCAACCCGTCGAGACCCTCGGTCACCTTCTCGCCCGGGAAGTAGGCCAGGTCCTTGGCCCCCGCGTCGACCTTGATGCCGGGGATGACGCCCTTGGACTCGAGGAGCTTGGAGAACTCCGTGCCGTCCGAGCTCGACTGCCTCAATGTCTCGTCGAACAGGATCACGCCGGAGATGTACTCCTCGATCCCAGGCGTGTTGAAGAGCATGTCCCTGTAGGCGCGCCGGTTCTCCTCCGTGGAGGGGATGTCGATGCTCTTGAACCGCTTCTCGATCGTCGGGAAGCTCTCGTCCGCCGCGAGGATCCCCTTCGCACTGGCTACCAGCGCCTTCGCCGTTGCCCCCAGGTCTGCCATGTTCGTACCTCCTAGTTCAGTTGTTGCCTAAAGTGTAGACAGTGGACAACGTCGACCATGTGAAGCGATTCCTCAGGGGCCAGAACCTCGAGCAGGTCGGTCGGACCGACGAGGCCATCGAGCTCTACGAGACCGTGGTCACGGGGGGATTCGACTCGACCGGCCCCTACGACCGCCTGATCGCGCTGTACTCCCAGCGAGCTGCACACCCCGATGTCATCCGGGTGATCGATCTCGCCCTCGTCCACGTCCACACCTACGAAGATAAGAAGGACTGGTACCGCCGGATGAGGAGCGAGGCGGAACGGGCCCATGCCTCGGTGCCTGCGGCCGCCCCCAAGGGCTCCCCACAGCCCGAGGAGTGAGCGCCCCGCTGGAGGGCCTTCTCCGCGAGCGGATCGACCGCTACGGTCCGATGCCGTTCGCCGCGTTCATGTCGCTGGCTCTGTATCACCCGCGCCACGGTTACTACGCCGGGGGGGCCGAGCGAACGGGATGGCGCGGCCATTTCCTAACGTCGCCCGAGCTCGATCCCGCCTTCGGAGCGATGTGGGCGGCCGGCTTCGAACAGATCTGGATCGAGTGCGGTCGACCGGACGAGTTCCATGTGGTGGAAGTCGGTCCCGGCGAAGGCGGCTTCGCCAAAGCGGTCCTTGCACACGCGGGAACCGAGTTCGCGAGTGCGCTCAGATACGTGCTCGTGGAGAGGGTCGGCGCGGTTGCGCGACGGCAGCGCGAGTCTCTGGCGGGCATACCGAATCTCACGTGGCAGGCATCGCTCGACGAAGTCGTTCCGTTCGAGTCCGGCTGCGTCTTCGCCAACGAAGTGCTCGACAACCTGCCGGTGCATCTCGTAGAGCGGCGGGACGGGCACCTGGTCGAGTTGTGCGTCGAAACAGAAGATGGGGAATTCGTGATGACGCGGCGACCGCCACCTCAACCCGAGCTCGCGGCCTTCCTTGATCGAGCGGGAGTGAAACTCCCCGAGGGACACCGCTACGAGGTCGAGCTGGCGGCCGAGTCATTCATCGGGCGCGCCGGTGCGTTGATGGAGAAAGGTGCCTGTGTCCTGATCGACTACGGCGCGGACGCTCATTCCCTGGTCGAGAGACCGGGAGGAACGCTCATGTGCTATTCGGCGACCGGGGTGGACGCCGAGCCACTCGAGTCGGTCGGCGACAAGGACATCACCGTGCACGTCAATTGGACGATCGTGGGCGAGGCGTTGCGCCGGGCGGGACTTCGGGTCGTGGGACCCAAGCCGCAGAGAAGCGTCCTGCGGGGACTGGGGCTGAGCTCGCACGACGATTCGTTACGCGATGAGCATGCCGCTGCGGTGAAAGAAGGACGCGGGGCCGACGCGGTGCGGGCGATCTCTCGTCGGCAGGCTCTGGGCGCGTTGGCCGATCCGGCCGGCCTCGGAGGACTCGACGTCGTCGTCGCCCTGCGCGGCATCGAGCCGCCGGCATTCCTGGGCTAACGGGAGGAAGAGGCGTTTAGGGGGTCTCTCCCCTAGCCTCGTACTCGGCCCGGATGCGTTTCTCAGTGGCACGGGCGGCCTTCTCTCCATGGCCTTGGGGCAGACAGTGGGTTAGCTCGTGGCCCAGGATGATCACCCAGTAGTGGCCGAGGCTGGGGGGCGTCTCCTCGACCAGGCCCTGCGCGTAGTAGCCCCGCACCCGTTCGAGGTCTTTGCGGATCGCGGTCGAGAAGAACATCAGGTCGCATAGGGCGCCGATGTCATCGTCCTCGACGATGCCCGTCGAGCTGGCGTCGGCGAGATGCTCGTCCTCCGGAACGTCGTCCAATCCCAACCGGGACCCCAGCTTGAGCACGAACAGGTGGTCGGTGAGCTCGTGCCAGAACCCGAGTCGCTTCAACTCCTTGATCCCGAACGCGAGGCGCTCCTTGCTGCGCCCGAATGCTTGGTTGCGGACTCGGAGATGAGGCACGGTAGGTGGACGCTGAGAAGCATCCGGGCGTTCGGTTTTCGGGGGGGCCGCGACCGGTTGTTCGACCTTGATCTGGCACGAGACCAGCAGCACGAGCAAAGCGATGGAAAGAAATCTCATTGGCAAATGGCTTCCGTCTCGGTAGGTCACACCTATACCCTCGAATTATGTGGGCCGCCGTGCTTCGTCGTGTCGACATCGGAGGCATCCACCTCCGGGTATCGGCGGCACTTCTGCTGGCCGGAGCGATCCTCTGGCCCCTGATCCCCGGTCACACCTTGGTGTTCTGCCCCCTCCGCGTGACGACCGGTGTCCCCTGCCCCCTATGCGGGATGACGACGAGCGTGGTGGCCACGAGTCGGGGACATTTCGGCGACGCCCTGGCGGCCAATCCCGCCGGCCTCCTCTTGATGATCGGAGCGATAGCGCTTCTGGTCGTGAGACCGGTGAAGGTCCGTCTTCCGGTGGCCGCGTTAGTGGTTGCCGTGACCGGTATGTGGGTGTTCCAGCTATTCCGCTTCTCAGTCCTGTAATGGAAAGAAAGGAGAAAGCATGACTGATCCAGGAGGGACCACTCCTCCAGCCGGAGGGGCTCCACCACCGGCACCACCCCCGGGG
>JAXDJL010000248.1:0-5440 GCA_034665685.1 Actinomycetota bacterium
GTCGATGCCTATCTCGTCTCCTTCGAAGCATCTCTCCGTTTCCAGGCGTACCTCTATCTGGGGAGGCTCCGGCGCGGGGCGAGTGAGACCGAACGCGGCCCCCATCACGAGCGGCGTCACAAGTGCGATCAGGTCACCGTGCCCCGACGCGACACCGAAGGCGATCGCCAGGAGAGCGGTAACTGCAACGACACCGAACTTCGGCGTCGGTCTCACGGTCGCTGATCGCGTCCGAGCTCGGCCGCCGGAGCCGGGACCGCGTTCAGCACGTCCTGCACCACGTCCACTCCTCCTCTGTCCCGCACCCAGAGATGGGGCCGCAGGGTGAGCCGGTGGGCAAGCGCCGGCACGGCCACGGCCTTCACGTCCTCCGGGGTCACGAAATCCCTCTCTTTGAGGAACGCCATCCCCCGCGCCAGCTTCAAGAGAGCGAGCCCACCGCGAGGGCTCGCTCCCACCTCGGTGTCGGCGTGAGACCGCGTCGCCTTCACGAGATCGACGATGTAGAACCCGATGCTCTCGCCGACGTGAACGTCCTCGAGGACGCGCTGCAACTCGAGGAGACGCTCGCGATCCACCACGGCCTTCAGCTCGACCTCTTCGGAGCGGCGCTCGATGCGTCGGTGGAGGATCTCCCACTCCAGCTCTCGCTCGGGGTAACCGACGCTCGCGCGCAAGATGAAGCGGTCGAGCTGCGCTTCGGGAAGCGGGTAAGTCCCCTCGTACTCGATCGGGTTCTGGGTCGCCATGACGATGAACGGCACGGGGAGTGGGTGGGTCGTTTCGTCCACCGTTACCTGACCCTCCTGCATCGCTTCGAGGAGCGCAGCCTGGGTCTTGGGCGGCGCGCGGTTTATCTCGTCGCCGAGCAAGAGGTTGGTGAAGAGGGGGCCGTGCCGGAAGTCGAATCGGTGACTGCGCTGATCGAAGATCGACGACCCGGTGATATCGGCTGGGAGCAGATCGGGTGTGAACTGGATGCGGCTGAAGTCAAGGCCGAGCGCGGAGGCGAACGAACGAGCCATCAGCGTCTTCGCCAGGCCCGGCACGTCCTCGAGCAACACGTGTCCGCTTGCCAGGATGCCGAGCATCACGAGCTCGATGACATCCCGCTTCCCGACGATCGCCTTCTCGACCTCGGACAGGATGAGGTCGGCATCCTCGCGCGCTCTCTGAGCCGCGGGGCTGCTCATAGCTCTTCCAATCGAGTAACCAACACGAGTAGGTCCTCCGTTCTGATCTTCGACTCCGGATCGACATCGGCTGAACGCGCCGGCAACAGCGCGGCCAGCGGTTCGGGCAGCGAAGGGACGCGAGCGTGTGGGTCGTCGGGGTCGATCCCGCGCGTCTCTCGAAGGCGCGCGCTCAAGATCGACCGCAATACGGGGCGCACCCGGTGATTGAACTCGGGAGCCGTGTAGACCTGCCAGCCGAGCATCCTCTCGAAGGACGCTAGATCGGAAGGGCGCTCCCGGCGAGCTGACCGGGCTCCCAGCAGCGAGACCAGCGGCCGGTGTCCTTTGGTGGACCACCCGATCGTCCACAAGAGATAGATGAGCCCCACGGACAGCGTCACCGCGATGGCTCCCAGCACGATGTTCGCGCGTTGGCTCGGATAGAGGGCCGCGCCCAGCGCGGCGAGGACGGCCGGGAAACCCAATAGCACGAAGGCTTGCCCCCTCTTACTCATGGGCCACCAGTCGGTCTCTGATCTCGGTCACGGCGCGAAGGGCCTCGCCCCTCATCGCTTCATCGATCTCGTGCGTCGAGAATCTGGCTCGTTCGAACAACGTCGTGAGCGAAGCGACACTGTCGCGTGGCACCTGCGGATCGCTCACTAGACGATCCATCAGCTCATAAGGCGTATCGGCCTCGCGCCGGATCCCGATGTGATCGGAGAGATCTTGCAACCTCGAGTACGACGCTATGACCGCGGCGCGCGGCGACCGGATGTGCATGAGATCCTCGATGCCCAAGGTCAAGGCAGCGTCCAGAGTACGCGGGACGGGTGCTCCGGCAACCGGCCACGGATGCCGGCGGGACAGCGTGTAGATCAGGTAGAGGGTGCCCAAAACCAGAACCAAGAGAGCGATCGTCAGGACCATCCCCAGTGCGGCGGACTGCTCCGTCCCCGGAGGCGGGCCCTCGACGAGGGTTGGTCCCGGCGGGCGCACGACCCCAGGATCGGAATCCCAACCGAACAAGCGCTCTATCGCCTCGCGGAACGGCTTGGACAGAAGGAACATCACCGGGAGCAGCAAGATGCCGATGGCCTGAGCCCAGCGATTTGTCTTGCGGGGGCCGAGGACGGTGGGCGGACGACGCGGCTTCTGAGCGCGGCTCACGATGTAGAGCACGAGGAGCGAGAAGGCAAGAACCACGACGAGGAACGCAGCGAGGGCCGGCGGATCGGGAACGAGGATCGAGCCGGAGCCCGTGCGGCTCGGGCGCACCCGGTCGGGAGCCAACAGCGCCGCCATGGCGAGCAGACCCATCGCAACCGCCGCCGGAACGAGCGGATGCGAGGTGAGAACCCGCCTTAACCTCTCACGCATACGACACCGGTAGTAGTGTACGGCCCGCTATCCTGGCTGGCCATGACCGAAGAGCTTCGAAAGGGCAAGTCGCTGGTCTCGCGGACCACGGGCCGGACCGAAGACACCGAATTCCTTCAGCGCCGCGACGCCAGCTTCACGAAGAGCGACCCCTGGCGCACTCTGCGGATCCTGTCCGAGTTCGTGGACGGCTTCGACGTTCTCGCCGAGATCCCGATGGCGATCAGCGTGTTCGGGTCCGCTCGGATCGAGCGGGACGATCCCATGTACGCGGCCGCCGAAGAGGTCGGCCGGACGCTGGCCGAGGCAGGCTTCGCGGTGATCACCGGCGGCGGCCCGGGGATCATGGAGGCGGCGAACAAAGGCTGCAAGGAGGCGGGGGGCGTCTCGGTGGGGTGCAACATCGAGCTCCCCTTCGAGCAGGGCATGAACGAGTACGTCGACCTGGCCGTCGACTTCCGCTACTTCTTCGTTCGCAAGACGATGTTCGTGAAGTACGCCGAGGCATTCGTCGTGTTCCCCGGCGGCTTCGGCACCCTCGACGAGTTGTTCGAGGCACTCACCCTCATCCAGACCGGGAAGGCCCTGCACTTCCCCGTCGTGCTCTTCGGGTCCGACTTCTGGGGAGGGCTCGACGGCTGGCTGCGCGGGACCCTCCTCGCCGAGGGAAAGATCTCTCCCGAGGATCTCAAGCTGTTCAGCATCCTGGACGACGCCTCGGCGGTCGTCCCGCACATCCAGGCCGCCATCCATCAGGTCTCGTCGGGCGATCCCCGGAACGAAGAGCACGTCAAGCCGGCCAAGGCCGACGCGGAGTAGCAACCCCAACGCTCCGCACCCGGCCGCGCAAACCCCCGCGGTGCGATCCCGGATGCTGGAGCGGGTTGGAGCAGTCGGTTACCCCCAGGGGTAGTCGTGCGGCCAGTTCTCGGGCCATATCTCGGGGAAGTCCCCCATGGTTCGTCACCCCCTTCCAGGCGTCGCGGGCGCTTGGAGTTATGCATTTGCCAACATATCGTTAACTTTCCAGTTAGCTAACGAGGCAGCCGCCGGGGTAGACGGACCGTCACAAAGCGGTAGAGAATCTTTCTGACCGAACCAACAAGAATGAGTTAGACGGCGAGTTAAAACGAGGCGGAGGAGTTCGAGGATGAGCTTTGGAACGAGGCTGCGAACGATGAGGGTCGAGGCCGGGCTAACCCAGAAAGAGCTGGCGGACCCGACCTACACCGCCGCGTACGTCAGCACGATCGAAGCCGGGAAGAGGCAACCGTCGCGCAAGGCGCTGGAACATCTTGCCGGCAAGTTGGGGGTGGACGCCGATCACCTACTGACCGGACGCAGGCCCGACCTAGCAGTGCAACTGGAAGATCGTTACATCGAGGCGAGACGCCTCCTTGCGAGCGGACAAACGGACAAAGCCGAAACGGCGTTCACGGGGCTGCGTCGCGAGGCGAAGCGATACGACCTCGTTCTCGCCGAAGCGAAAGCCGAGTTCGGGCGGGGCCTAACGGCTGAGGCGCGTCTCGACCTTGAAGAAGCGATCGCGCGATACAACTCCGCCCTGGAGTTGTTGGCGAACGAAAGTCCCCTTGCAGGGATCGACGCGTTGGCGGCCAAGGCCCGCTGTCTGCAGATGACGGGCGAGGTTCGCTACGCCATCCACCTCCTGGAACAGATGCTGGCCGTTCTGCGCTGGGAGGGTCTCGAGGATCCCGGCGCGCTTCTGAGGCTGCACACCTCCCTGGTCGCGGCGTACTTCCACGTTGGGCTCTTCAGGGAGGCGAACGACTCCGCCGAGAAGGCATTGGCGCTCGCTCCCGAGGTATCCGATCCCGAGCGGCTTGCAAACATGCACATCAACGTTGCGCGCATCTCCCTGCAACAGAACCACCTGGCAGAGGCCGAGCGTCACTACACGCTGGCCGAGGAGCTGTTCCGAGTTCTCGGTTACAACCTCGACGTCGGCAGGGTTCACTTGGCTCGCGGGTTCGGGCTGCGCTCGCTCGATCGACTCGACGACGCGCGGAAGCATCTGACATCGGCCGTGGACGCGTTCCGGGAGACCGGCAACGCGATCAACGAAGCGCGTGCCACGAACGAGCTAGCGCGGGTCGAGCGGATGTCGGGACAGGTCGCGGAGGCGAAGCTACTGCTGCGACGTTCCCTCACGCTGTCCGAGAACGGCGAGCTGGATGTCATCGCCATCGCTCATCGGGAGGCGGGACTGTGTGAAACGGACGTGAAGGAGGGCGAGAAGGGTCTCCGGCGCGCGATCGACCTGTTCGAGCAGTCCGGAAACTCTCACGAGTTGGCGACGACGTACAGGGAGCTCGGCGACCTCTTGCGCGAGCGCAAGGACCTGCAGGACGCGTGCGAGGCCTATCGGGTCGCCGCGCTGACCTTGGAGGCCGCCTAACCACCGATCGGAGGCCCCTAGTGGGCGTCCGATAACCGCTAGCAGAGGACGATCTGAGGTGCCACGATGGCACCATGACCCCAGACTTCGACACCTGCTACAAGGCTCTCGACAGCCGCGATTCCCGGTTCGACGGGTGGTTCATCGCGGGCGTGACGTCGACCGGCATCTACTGCCGGCCGAGCTGCCCGGCGATCACGCCCAAGCGCAGCAACGTCAGGTTCTTCCCCACGGCCGCGGCGGCTCAGGGGGCGGGGCTTCGGGCCTGCAAGCGCTGTCAGCCCGACGCCTCTCCCGGTTCGCCCGAATGGGACCTGCGCGGAGATCTGGTGGCTCGCGCCATGCGCTTGATCGCCGACGGCGTCGTGGATCGAGACGGTGTCTCGGGCCTCGCAGAGCGCCTGCATTTCAGCGAGCGCCATCTTCATCGTCAGCTCCTCGCCGAGGTGGGGGCCGGCCCCCAGGC
>JAXDJL010000249.1:0-6290 GCA_034665685.1 Actinomycetota bacterium
CGTAACCGTCGTAGTTGGGCGAGAAGTCGACCGTTTCCTCGTCGATCCCGCGCAGTAGCTCCATCGAAAGTTTCGACAGCCGGCTCTCGGTGTATCGCATCGCCGCGGGCGAATCCCCGTCGACCGACCCGAAGTTCCCCTGCCCGTCGATCAACAAGCTCCGGGTGGAGAAGTCCTGAGCGAGACGCACGAGCGCGTCGTATATAGAGAGGTCACCGTGGGGGTGGTACTTCTTCATGACGTCTCCGACGAGGGCTGCGCACTTCCGGAAGGGGCGGTCCGGCCGCAGGCCCGCCTCGAGCGCCGCGAAGAGGATGCGGCGGTGAACGGGCTTCAATCCGTCGCGGGCGTCGGGAAGGGCGCGCGAGACGATCACCGACATCGCGTACTCGAGGAACGATTGCTGTACTTCGTCCTCGATCGTTACGTCGTTCAGAGGATTCGCGTCCTCGTCCGGCAACTTGTTCTGGAAGGGTTCCTTCGGTGGCATCGTGCGGGTTCCTTTAGATGTCTAAGAAGCGGACGTCTTTAGCGTTCCGCTGGATGAAGTTCTTGCGCGCCTCTACGTCCTCGCCCATGAGCGTCGAGAAGATCTCTTCCGCCAGAGCCGCGTCCTCCATGGTCACGCGGAGAAGCGTGCGTCGTTCGGGGTCGAGCGTCGTTTCCCACAACTCGGAAGGATTCATCTCGCCGAGTCCCTTGAAGCGTGACGCCTCGATCTTGGAACCGGCGTTTGCGGCCTTGAACGCTTCGAGCTGGGCATCGTTCTTGAAGTAATGCACCTTGCCCTTGAAGGGCACGCGATAGAGCGGCGGCTGGGCGACGTACACGAAGCCTGCGTCGATCAGCATCGGCATGTATCGGTAGATGAAAGTGAGAAGGAGCGTTTTGATGTGCGCTCCGTCGACGTCCGCATCGGCCATGGAGACGATCTTGTGGTAGCGGCACTTGTCCAGATCGAAGTCCTCGCCGATCCCGGTACCGATCGCCGTGATGATCGCCTGGATCTCTTTGTTCTCGAGGATCTTCGCCAGACGGGCGCGCTCGACGTTGAGGATCTTGCCTCGGAGCGGCAGGATCGCTTGATACTCGCGAGCTCGCGCCTGCTTCGCGCTTCCTCCGGCGGAGTCTCCCTCGACGATGAGCAGCTCGGCCTCGTGCGGATCGCGCGTCTGGCAGTCGGCCAACTTGCCCGGCAGTGTCGTCGATTCGAGCAACGACTTGCGGCGCACGACGTCGCGCACCTTGCGCGCCTCAATGCGAGCGCGCTGAGCAGAGATGACCTTCATGCAAACCGCGCGCGCCTCGGCGGGATGCTCCTCGAAGTACTCGGCGAGCTTCTGGTTCATCGAGGTCTCGACGAAGGAGCGGATCTCGGTATTGCCCAGCTTGGTCTTGGTCTGACCCTCGAACTGAGGTTCGCGCAACCGTACGGAGATGATCGCCGTCAATCCCTCGCGGCAGTCCTCGCCGACGAGGGCGTCGTCCTTCTCCTTGAGGATGCCCTTCGAGCGCGCGTATGAGGTGATCACGCGCGTCAGCGAGCGGCGGAAGCCTTCCTCGTGCATGCCG
Organism: Actinomycetota bacterium; assembly: GCA_034665685.1. Classification (GTDB taxonomy): domain Bacteria; phylum Actinomycetota; class CADDZG01; order CADDZG01; family WHSQ01; genus JAUJNU01. Next base: position 1,573 of record JAXDJL010000249.1, read on the forward strand.
CCTTCGTGGGTGTTGATGTTGTTCGCGAACGTGAAGACCGACTCGTTGTAAGAGGTGGTCCACTGAAGAGCCACCTCAACCTCGTGCTTGTCGGCCTTCGCCTCGAAGTAGATGACGCGCTTGTTTACCGGGTCGCGAGCTGAGTTCAGGTGCTTGACGAAGTCCACGATCCCGCCGGTGTACTTGAACGCCTCCTCAACGATCGGTTCGACGCGACGGTCGATGAGGCGGACCTCGAGCCCCTTGTTGAGGAACGCCATCTCGCGCAGTCTCTGGGCGAGCGTTTCGAACTTGAACTCGCGCTCGTCCTGGAAGATCTGAGGGTCCGGCCAGAACGTGACCGTCGTGCCGGTGCGCTTGGCCGGCTTGACCGCCTTCAGCTTGCCGAGAGGCTTGCCGCGCTCGTACTCCTGGCGCCACAGCTTCCCGTCGCGGACGACCTCTATTTCGAGCCTCTCGGACAGGGCGTTCACGACCGAGACCCCGACGCCGTGGAGACCTCCGGAGACCTGGTACCCGCCTCCGTCTTCGTTGAACTTGCCGCCGGCGTGGAGGGTGGTCAGGACGACCTCGACGGCGGGCTTGCGAGTGCCCTTGACGACGTCGACCGGGATGCCACGGCCGTTGTCCGTCACGCGGCACCCACCGTCGGCCAGGAGCTCGACGACTATGCGGTCGCAGTAGCCGGCCATCGCCTCGTCTACGGCGTTGTCGACCACCTCGTAGACCAGATGGTGAAGGCCCCGGATACCCGTGGACCCGATGTACATGCCGGGCCTTTTCCGGACCGGCTCGAGACCCTCGAGGACGGTGATGTCTTGTGCGGTGTACGTGCCTTGTGAGCGCGTTTTCGTGGCCGCTACAGGCTGATCAGGCGAGACGATCTCCTTCTAGATAGTGCTCCGTGTGGGCTCCTGCCGGACGTGCCGAGTAGGTGCTTCGAGGACTCGGAACGACGCGCCGAAACAGGGCCCGGAGCGTTGGATCCATTGGACCAAATCATACCATCTACCTGCGTTTTTTCATCTTTTTGGGGGCCGCGAAAAGCGCTCAAGAACGCTCTCTTTGAGACCGTCTGGCCCATGCCGCCCGGGCGCGCGCCAGAGCCTCCAAAGGGTCCCCCGAAGAAGGCTCGCGAGATGTGGCGGGCGTCTCCTTCGTCGCTCGATCCCGCGAGCCCCCATCCGGCTCCGGATCGAACGGTTTCACCCACACCCGGACCTCGGTAACGAGTGGCTCGCGCGCGATCTCGTTCACTTTCCGGCTGATTTCCTCGGCGAGGTATCCGACCTCGGTCGCCCAGGTCGGTGAGTCGGTGCGCAGGCGGAGCACGCCGTCCCGAAGAGATGAGGGGCGGCAGTGGGCCGCTATACCAGGCCCCACGATCTCCACCCAGCGGGCCCACACGAGGCCCGTTCGCGCGGGGTCTCGCATCCCAAGCCGCTGCCCGAGGGGGCCGAGCAGATCGCGGAGACGTGACGGCTCGTCCTTCATCTGATCGTCACCCGGCCCCCCTGGACCTCGATCACCCGAGCGGCATCGAGCGCGTCGGCCGGCCGAGAATCGGCCGAGGACACCAGCGTTTGACCGACCCCTCCAACCGCGTCCCGGAGCCACTCTCGTCGCGACGGGTCGAGCTCAGAGAAGACGTCGTCCAGGAGCAGGATGGGCTCCTCGCCGAGGACGTCCGACAGGAGGTCGTGTTCGCCCAGCTTGAGCGCGAGAGCGGCGGTCCGCTGATCTCCCTGTGACGCGTACGTGCGCGCCTCCAGCACCTCGCCCCCGTCCGGATGGCCCAGTGCGACCAAGATGTCGTCGCGCTGCGGCCCGGCGAGAGACAGACGTCGCTCGAGCTCGCGCGTCCGCACCTCGTCCAGCCGAGCCGCGAGGAAGATCGCCAGGTCATCCTCGGATGGCTCTCGTGCCCCGGCCAGGACCGCCTGTCGGTACTCCTCGGGGATCCAGGAGCTCACGTACGACAACAGCAAAGTCCCCTGGCCCGCGATCGCGTTGTATCTCTTCGCCGCGTACGGAAGCAGCTGGGTCAAAGATCTCAAGCGTGCGGCCCCCAACGCTGCGCCCGCACGACAAAGCGCGGCGTCCCAGACCTCGAGCGTGTCCTCGGGGCCGCCGGACGGACGGCCGCGCACCATTGACTTCAACAGAGCGTTCCGCTGACGCAGCACTCGTTCCCATTCGCGCCGCACCGCTCCTTGAGCGGGACGCATCTTGACGATGAGGTCATCGAGGAACCGGCGTCGTCCGTCCGGTGAGCCCTTCACGAGGGAGAGCTCGTCGGGGCCGAAGAAGACGCTCACGGCCAACTCGCCCAGCGCCTTCGTGCCGGAGACGCGCGCCTTGTTCACCAACGCTCTGGTGCCGCGTCCCGGCCGGAGCTCGATGTCCAGATCTACCTTTCGCTCGCCGCGGGTTATCTGAGCATGAAGTAGGGCCCGCTCGGCGCCCTCTCGAACGAGAGCGCTATCCGGCGATCGAGGAGAGCCCAGCCCGCTGAGGCAGTACACGGCCTCCAAGAGATTCGTCTTGCCTTGCGCATTGCGGCCGATAACGAGATTGAGACCCGAGCTAAGTTCCAGTGTTTCGTGCCGGTAGTTCCGGAAGTCTTCGAGCTCGAGCCGGCCAACCTCCAAGAGTTACGACAGCCTTACCGGCATCAACAGGTAGGTGAAGTGAGGCTCCTTTTCGCCGCGCAGGATCGCCGGCTTCAGGCCGTCCGCCGCTTCGAGCACGACGTTCTCCGACTGCATCGCGGACGCTCCATCGTGAAGGAACTGTGGGTTGAACGCGATCACGAGCTCTTCACCTTCGTAGCTAGCGTCCAGGATCTCCTGACCCTCGCCGATGTCGGGTGTGTGAGCCGAGATCTCGAGCTCGTTCCCCAGACGCAGCTTGACGGGGAGGTTGTTCTGCGCCAGAAGACCGACGCGCTTGACGACCTCGAGCAGCCGGTCGCGCTCAACCGTCAACGCGTTGCTGTAGCCCTGGGGGATCAGCTGCTTGTAGTTGGGGAACTCTCCTTCGATGAAACGCGTCCCTACGATCGAATCGCCTGCAGCGGAACCCGCTTCTCCTTCCGAAGAGATCTTGAACGAGGCGAAGTTGTTCTGCACCGCCACGGCGATGGTGTGAGCGCGCCCCTGTATCGCCCGCGCGATCTCGGCCAGAGCGCGCGCCGGAAGCACGACCTTGCGAGTTTCGGCAGACCCGCCTGAGGCCTCGACGGTCCGGACCGCGAGCCGATACGAGTCCGTGGCGGCGAGGGTCACACTTCCCGCCTCGATCTCCCATAGGACGCCCGTCAGAACCTGCCGGCTCTCGTCGGCGGAGGCAGCTCGAATCACCTGCGAGAGCGCGATCGACAGCGCCGAAGCATCCAGCTCGATGTGGGTTACGTCCGTTGCCGTCGTGTCCTCGGTCGGCAAGGCCGGGTAATCGTCCGCCGCCAGCGACTTCACGCGGAACTGACCGCGGCCGGAACCGATCTCCACTTCGCCCTCGCCGGCCGCGACCTGCACCTGGCCGGCTCCCAGACTCCGGGCCATGTCTCCGAAGAAGCGACCCGGAACGATCGATTTCCCAGGCTCGTCCACGCCTGCCTTGAAAGATGTCTCCATCGTGAGCTCGAGGTCGGTGGCCGCGATCAGAACCTCACCCGACTCATTCGCCTGGATCCGTAAACCCGAAAGAACTGGAAGGGTCGCCCGGTTGGATACGGCCCGCGAAGCGAACTGCACCGCCTCGAGCAAGTCATCCCGCTCGCACCTGAATTTCATCCGTTGCCCTCCGTTCCGGTTCTACGCTCCGACTCTACAAACAACGTGCGACAAGAAGTTCTTCTTCTAAGAAGTTGATCTATAGATCTCTTAGTACTCGTAGTAGGGCCTGTTGGTGATGTGAGCAACACGCAGGAACCCATCGGTTGAGCGGGACGCGTGGGCCACGAGATGTTCATCCGTTGGTGACGAGTAAGGGGAGAAGCGGACGCGTTTCTGGGAACAGATGATTCATCCACAGACGTCGCAGGAGAAGGAGTGTTATCCACGAGCTGCCTGTTGACGGATCCGGGTGGTCAGCTCTCGAACCTGCTCGAAGGAGCTCTCGCTCTTCTGCATGAGCTCGCGCACTTTGTTGTTCGCGTAGATGACGGTGGAGTGATCGCGCCCACCGAAACGCTCACCGATCTTGGGAAGCGATAGGTCGGTGAGCTCGCGACAGAGGTACATCGCCATCTGTCGTGCGGTGACGAGAGGGCGGGACCTGTTGGGAGAACAGATCTCTTCCGGAGTGACGTCGAAGTATTCGCCTGCCACCGAGATGACTAGATCCGAGGTGACGCGTGCCTCCGCGCCGTTGGGCAGGAGGGACTGCAAGACACCTTGCGCGAGCTCGAGAGTGACCTCAGTGCGCGTTAGGGAGGAGTAGGCGAAGACGCGGATGAGTGCGCCCTCCAGCTCGCGGATGTTCGTCTGGATGCGGCTGGCGATGAAGGACAAGACCTCCGCCGGGATGTCGAGAGCATCCGTCTGTGTCTTCTTCCGAAGGATCGCGAGTCGCGTCTCGAGGTCCGGGGGCTGGATGTCGGTGATGAGACCCCACTCGAATCTCGTGCGGAGCCTCTCTTCAAGCGTCGAGATCTTCTTGGGCGGCCGATCCGAGGTGAGGATGATCTGACTCTTCGGATGGAGGGCGTTGAAGGT
>JAXDJL010000250.1:0-13774 GCA_034665685.1 Actinomycetota bacterium
AGTATCTCCTTGTCCCTCAAGAACTCTTTCAGGTTCTCCAGAGCGGAACGCTCGGCGCTTTCCACCACGCCGAGAGCCTTCGCGATCGAAGCGACCGCGAGGCGAGGATCCGTCAGAGACGCGAGAAGGGCGAAGCCGACGCCGTCCTTGAAGGAACCGGCCACGGATGCCGCCACCTCGAAGGCCAAACGAGACTTACCGGTTCCACCCGGCCCGGTAAGGGTGAGCAGGCGCACGTCGTCTCGCAGCAGCAGCTCGCGTATCTCGGTCTCCTCCCTGATGCGTCCGACGAAGGGGGTTGGCTGCACGGGGAGAGCGACGCGCTGCGGCTCCGCGGGAGGCGCGGACGTCCGCCGTTCGGTCGCGAGCCGAGCCATCTCGAAGTACTCCGTCAGGAGCAACGCGAGGTCGTCCTGCACTAGGGCCGCGAGCTGTTCAGGCGAAGAGAAGTGCTTGTAGGACACCTTGTCGTCTTCCATGACGCGCTGAAGAAGCTCTGCAAGACGCTGCTCGCGCTCTTCCGACTCCTTGAGATAGATCAACTTCGGCATGTCCCCCGACAGGAGGTACTCGTCCTCGAGGCCCGAGATCTCCTCGCCCGGCGCGACCCACCCGTATCTCCCCCAGTAGACGCCGAGGAAGATGTGGCTCTGCTCGAGATAGGAGCGATAGAGGTCGCGTGGGGGATGGGGCCGCGCCCCCAGTTCGAACATGACGGGGATGAGAGAGAGCTTGGTGATGGCGTCGCGGACGAGAGCGCGCTCGGTGGCCAGCTCTTCCAGCGTCGAGCTCACGAAGACGCGCAACCTCTGGTCCGGCGTGCGGATCACGGACGACTGCTTCTGGCTGCTCATCGAGTCCAGAGTAGGTCGGACGAGGGCCTGCGACTATCCAGAAGTCAGCCGGCGTCCGATCACGTGCCGTTGGATCTGGTTCGTGCCCTCGACTATCTGAAGACCCTTGGCCTCGCGCATCAGGCGCTCCACCGGGTATTCCTTGATGTAGCCGTATCCGCCGTGGAGCTGGACCGCGTCGGTGGTCACGCGCATGGCGGTGTCCGAGCAGAAGAGCTTCGCCTGCGCGGCGGCGATCGAGTAGTCCTCGCCGGCATCTCTGAGGCTCGCTGCGTACCGGTAGAGGGCGCGTCCCGCCTCGATCTGGGTCGACATGTCGGCGAGCATGAACTGCAGTCCCTGGTTCGCGTTCACCGGGCGGCCGAACTGCTCTCGTTCGCTGCTGAACCGGAGCGCCTCATCGAACGCCCTCTGCGCCAGCCCGATGGAGCAAGCGGCGATCCCGAGGCGACCCGAATCGAGCGATGCGAGGGCGATGCGGAACCCCTGGCCCTCATCCCCCACACGTCTCTCGAGCGGGACCTCGGCGGCGTCCATCTGGAGCATCCAGGTCGGTGACGAGCGCCAGCCCATCTTGTCCTCTTTCTTGGACCCTCCGAATCCGGGGGTGCCCTTCTCGACGATGAACGCGCTGATCCCCTTCGCGCCCGCGTCTCCCGTGCGAGCCATCACCAGGACGGCGTCGGCCTCGTTCCCGCGCGTGCAGAAGACCTTCGAGCCAGACAGTCGGTAGCCGGTGTCGTGGCGCTCGGCCTTGGCCGAGAGTGCGGCGGCGTCGGAGCCCGAGTGCGGCTCCGAGAGCGAATAGGCCCCGTACCAGTCGCCCGAGCAGAGCCGGGCCAACACGTCCTCCTTCAGACGGTCGTCCCCGAACGCGTTCACCGCGAACGCGCAGAGGGTGTGAACCGACAGCCCGATCGCCAGGGCGAGGTAGGCCCGGGCCAGCTCCTCCACAACGAGGAGGTACGTGAGGTAGGGCTGTCCCCCGCCGCCGAACTGCTCCGGGTAAGGGATGCCGGTGAGCCCCAGCTCCGCGAGCTGCTTGTACAGGGGGGCCGGATCCTCCGAACGCTCCTCGTACTCGGGCGCAGCAGGGGCGGCCACCTCGTCCGCGAACTCGCGCACCATCTGCACGAGCGCGCGCTGGTCGTCGTCGAGAAGTCTCGTGTCCTGCGGCATGGGCGAAGGATAGCGGCCGTACCATCTCCCCATGAGGATCGAGGACCGCAAGGGAGAGCCGCTGTCGGAGGCCACCGTCACGGTGGAGGACGACGAGCTGATCGACCTCCTGCAGGGCCTGGCCGACGTGATCGAGGGGAAGCGGGAGCACCTCCACTTCGCTCAGATCGGCGGTTCGCAGCTGGTCGTGCGGCGGGCGCACGACGACGACGACGATCCCATCGAACGTCAGATGGATTGGTGGGCCGGCCCCCTGGTGCTCTTCGGGGCCCTGTTCGTGATCATCGGCTTCGCTACCGTCCTCCGCTGGGCGATCGGACTGCTGTCGTGAAGGGTCTCGGCTCCCGCAGCGAGGCGGTCGAAAAGCTGACGGCCGGCTCGGAGGGCGACGAGTTCGACCTTCTCGTGATCGGCGGCGGCATAACGGGGGCCGGGATCGCACTCGATGCTGCGGCCCGCGGGATGAGTGTTGGCCTCGTCGAGCGCGGCGACTTCGCGTCCGGAACCTCGAGCAAATCGTCCAAGCTCGTCCACGGCGGCCTCAGGTACCTCGAGCAGCGCGAGTTCGGGCTGATGCGTGAGGCCGCGCAGGAGCGCGATCTGTTGCGGAACCTTGCACCCCACCTCGTCGAGCCGATCCCATTCGTGCTTCCCGTGTCCGACAAGTGGGCTCGGGCGAAGTTCGGTGTCGGTCTGTGGGCTTACGACGCTCTCGCTTCGTTCAAGAATCTGAAGGTCCATCGCTATCTCGGCGTCGATGAGACCGAGACGGCCGTGCCCGCGCTCCCGAAGGGAAAGATCAAGGGCGGTTTCCTCTTCTACGACTGCAAGAACGACGACGTGCGGCTCGTCATGGAGGTCTTGATCCAAGCGGTGCGGTACGGCGCCGTCGTGTGCAACTACGCAACCGTCACTGATCTGGACGGCACCGAGACCGGATGCGTCGCCGAGGTCGAGGAACGACTTACCGGCGAGAGGTTCGAGATCCGAGCGAAGAAGGTGATCGCCGCGGCCGGTGTGTGGGCCGACCGGATCGAGCACCTGGCGAACCCCGAGAGCGAACAGCGACTTCGTCCCTCTAAAGGCGTGCACCTGGCGTTCTCGAGACAGAGGGTACCCATCGCGGAGGCCGCCGCGTTCATCCCCGATGCGGAACGCAAGAGGTTCTTGTTCGTGATCCCGTGGCTCGAATCCGTGATCGTGGGCACGACCGATACGCCTTACGAGGGAGACATCGACAAACCGCGGGTGGAGCCGGAGGATCGGAAGTACTGCATCGACGCGATCAACTCGGTCTTTCATCTGGGGATCACGGACGCCGATGTCACCGGCGCGTGGGCGGGACTTCGTCCCCTCGTCGCCGGCAAGGCCGGCGCGACGGCGGACCTCTCGCGCGGGCACACCGTTTACGACATCGCGCCGAACATCATCGGCATCACCGGCGGGAAGCTCACCACCTATCGCCGCATGGCGGGAGACGCCGTCGACCGCGTGGCGGAGGATCTGGGAAACACGACGAAGTCGAAGACGAGCTGGATAAGGCTCGGCACCGCGAACGTAGAGGCCCTCCGCGCGGCGGTTGCGCGCCGCGGGCAACAACTGGCCATCCCGAGCGAGAGCCTCGACAACCTAGTCAGGTGCTACGGCGACAGAGCCATGGCCGTGCTGGATCTTGCGGACGCGGATGGATTGTCCGAACCTCTTACACCGGGTCACCAACCGATCGCGGCCGAGGCCGTTTACTGCGCTCGTCACGAGATGTCGCTTCATCTGAGTGACGTTCTGTCGCGGCGCACGCGCCTTGCCCTGACGGACGCGGCCGCCGGCATCGCCCCCGGGAGCAGAGCTCCTCAGTTGATGGCCGGAGAGCTCGGGTGGGGTTCCGAGACCGCCGAGGCAGAGGTCGCCGCGCACAAAGCCGAGGTGGAGCACGAACGGGGGCTGCCCTTGCACGCCGAGTCGGTCATGGTGGAGTCGGGGACGACGAAGGCGGGCGCGTAAGGATCCATGCCCTATCGCAGCCTGGAGCACGACCCACAGCTGATCCGTTCGTTCGACGAGACCTTCATAGCGGTTCGGCGCATGGGGGAAGGCCCCGGAGTTCCCCTTCTCATCTCCAATGCCGTCGCTGCGAACCTCGCGCCCTGGCGGCTGACCCTGCAGCGGATGGCCGGACAGGGACCGATCATCACGTGGGACCACCGCGGCACCTTCGAATCCGGAGAGCCCATCTCGGAGCGCCTCGATCCGAACGCGCACGCGCGCGATGCGATCGCCGCGATGGATCATCTCGGCATCAGGGAATTCGTCGTTGCTTCGTGGAGCAGCGGGGGCCGCATCGCGCTCGAGATAGCTCATCGCTTCCCGGAACGGGTGATGGCGCTGGGCCTCGTTTCGGCCGGTTACGGGTACGCGCTAACCAGGTTCTTCAGGTACCTGGAGCTCACCTCGCTCCTGCCTATCGCTGCCGGCGTTGGGAAGCGCTTCGCCGGTCCCCTCCAAGGAGTACTGCGGGGGCTGGTCGGCCGCCCCGAGCTTCCGGGGATCCTGCGGCAGGCCGGCATGACCTCGGCGAGCGCCGACATCTCGTCGTTGGTGGAGCTCGTGCAGGGCATCGCCGACACTGACCTCAAGACCTTCCTCGCGACGTACGAGGCGGTCGCCGGTGATCCCGCTCTCGCGATCCTTCCGGACGTCCAGGCGCCGACCCTCATCGTCGCGGGCGAGCACGATCAGTTCGTGCCGCGCCGTGTCGTCGAAGAGATGCTCGATGCACTGCCCAACTCCGAGGTCCTCATGTACGAAGACGCGACGCACTATCTGCCGATGGAGTACCCGGCCCTCCTCGCGGAGGATCTAGCCGAGTTCTTCTCGCGCGCGACCTAAGAGGTCAGCTCGAGTCGGTCTGGAGGGCCGTCTGGTCCTCGTCGAGGTTCGTGTCCTCGTCCGTCACGGCCTCCTTCCCCGTCGGCGCGTCGGTCGCCTCGTCTTCCGGGGAATCCTTCGCGTAATCCGGAGAGCTGTCCTTGGGCTCGTCGGTCACTCGTCACCTCCCTCTAGCGTCGGAGGGGCCGCGTGCTCACGGGTCCAGTCGCGGACGTGGCCGGGAAGCGCTATCTCCGGCCGCAGACGCGGGTCCGGCTCGGGGGCGGCCGGGGTCATCGGCAGAGGGAGGATGCCGGCCCAGATGGGCAGCTCGTAATCCTCTTCGTCATCGACGGGGGGGCCGGTGCGAACCTTCGCCGAAGCCTCGTCGAGAGACATCGCAACGATCAAGGTCTTGCGGAGCTCGTCGTCGTTCGGCTGCCGGATGAACTCCCACCTTCCTCTCGCCACGTGCTCGGTGAGAGCGTGCGACGCGAGAAGCTTCTCGTCACGATCGATGACCTCGCGGAGTTCTCCGAGGACGACCGCCGAGCGGTAGTTCATCGAATGATGGAACGCGCTGCGTGCGAGCACCAGCGCGTCGACGATCGTCACCGTCATGCACGCGTCCGCTCCTCGCTTCATGAGGTTCAACAGACGGCTCCCCGGAGAGCCGTGCAGGTAAACGGTGTCCTCGGCCCGGGCATGGATCATGGGGATGACGAACGGGTGGCCGTCCTCGACGAACCCCAGATGACAGATGAGGCCCTCGTCCAGGATCGACTCGATCAGCTCACGGTCGTACCGTCCGCGCTCCCGGAGACGCCGCACCGTCGTGCGTTCGGTCGCGGGCGTTTCAGGTGTCTCGAGGGTCATGCCCACAGGGTAACGAGCATTCTTTGGGACGTGGTGGGCGCATAGCGCCCATGGTGTCCCAATGTTTGTGCAGAATGGAGAGAGGACATGGAACGCTAGACCTTCAGATTCAGCGCGTCCTTCAAGACCTCGAAGCGGGCAGGCGTATAGCCGAGGACCTCTCCGTCCGCTTCGATCAAGAGAGGTCGCTCCGCCTCGATCGAGAGGCGCACCCTCTTGGCCTCCTCGATGTCGGGGTGCGGAACGTGTTGCCCCTTGTAGATCTTCGGCATGATCGCGATCGCTTCCCTCTTCTTCGCGTGCTCGATCTGCACGTCGAACAAGCCGTCGGTGGGAGCGGCCTTCGGCGCGACCTTCATCCCGCCGCCGAAGAACTGACCATTGGCGACGACTAGGTTGTTCATGTAGCCCTCGTACGTTCGGTCGACCAGGTCGATCTTCACCTGAGCCGACTTGTGCTTTCTGAGCGTCATCCAGAAAGCGAAGAAATAGACGGTGGGCCCCATCCAGCGCGGGAGCCGGGCCGCGCGCGAGACGACGGCCGCTCCGATGCCGACCTCTGCGATGTTGGCGAAGTACCGCGTCACCTCTTCCCCACCTTCTTGATAGGTGATCTTTCCGATGTCGATGGGGAATGCCTCTCCCCCATCCAGGTTGGCGACCGAGTGTCCCGGCATCGCCGGGATGCCGAACGTTTTGATGAAATCGCATCCCGTTCCTGCCGCCACTACGCCGAAGACGGCGTCGGGCTGGATCGGCTTGTCGTTTTCGAGCATGCCGTTGACGACCTCGTGCACCGTCCCGTCCCCACCAACGGCCACCACGAACCGGCCCCCGGACTTGAGGACCTCTCGCGCTATCTCGGTCGCGTGGCCGGGGCCCTTCGTCTCGCGGATCTCGTACTCCAACTCACGTTGTTCCAAGTGATCGCGGATCTCGGGAAGCGAGGCCGCGACCTTTCCTCGTCCCGCACGCAGGTTCGCGATGAGCACCATCGGTCCGAAGGGGGAGGTCACAGGCCCAGCGCTCCGGGATTCATGATCCTCTTGGGGTCGATCCCTCGTTTCACCGCGGTGAGAACGTCGTACCAACCTCCCAGCTCCTCCTCGAACCACCGCACCTTCCGGCGGCCGATGCCGTGGTGGTGACTGATGGAGCCGCCGGCGTCGAGGCACGATCTCATCCCTTGCTCCCACCAGGTGTCAAGTTTCTTCTCGGCCTCTTCGTCGCTCGCGCACGCCGCGCCCATCGTGAGGTAGAGGCACGCGCCGTCCCGGTAGACGTGTGAGACGTGGCAGCCGACGATGTCGGCGTGCTCGCCGAGGTTCTTCTTCATCGAGTGGTACACGTCTCGGAGGTTCGACCACGAGGCCGACACCTCCATCGTCTCGACTATCCCGTGTTCGCCCAGAACGCTCTCACCGGTCAGGATCCGCCGGAACTCGGCGACCGCATCGTTACGGTGGATCCACCAGTGCTCGACGAGCGCGTGGTTTCCGGCCGTGCCCTTGGACGCCACGACCGCGCGCGAGGCCCGTCCCTCGGCGTCGTGGCCGCTGAACGACAGGAGCAAGAGGGGTCCCTGCGGTTCCTCCGGATGGTTGCGGAGGAAGATCATCGCGTCCTCGGGGTCGTAGAGACGCACGAGGGTCGGGTGCAGGTCGTCCGATTGCACGATCATCCGGCATGCGGCCACCCCGTCCGTCATGTGCTCGAACCGGACGCAGCGATCGACGCGGTCGCCGGGGACGGGAGTGATGCGCAACACCACCTCGGTTACGACGCCCAAAGTGCCCTCGGACCCCAACATCAGCGCCGCGACATCCGGCCCCGCGGACCGCCGCGGCACCGCCTTGGAGTGCACGACCCGGCCTCCCGGGAGCACTGCGGTCAATCCCGCCACCAGGTCCTCGATGCCGCCGTAGCGTGCAGACAATTGACCGCACGCCTTCGTCGCGACCCAACCCCCGACCGTGGATATCTCGACCGATTGGGGCTCGTGGCCCAGGAACCAGCCGTGTTTCTCCAGATGAGCTCTTAGGCCCGGCCCGGTCACTCCGGCGCCCACCGTGATGAGCCGGCTCTTCTCGTCGATCGCTCCGATCGCGTCGAGTCCGGACGTGTCGAGCACTATCAGCCCCTCCGCTCGGATGCCTTCGACGACGCCCGAGCGGCCCCCCGCAGGAACGATCGCAGCGCCGGTGCGCTGGGCCCATTCCAGGAGCGAGGACACCTCGTCGACCGAACGAGGACGGACCACAAGAAGAGGTGTGCCGGTGTCGTTGCCCGAGCGTTCCCGAAGCAGCGCGGCCGGGGACCAGTCGGTTGCGAAGTCCCGGTACGTGCTCCTGTCGCGCAGGACGACGCCATCGCCGAGGAGCTTCTCGATCTCCTCCGCTACTTCAGACGCGCTCAACGACCGTCGCTATCCCTTGTCCGACCCCGATGCACATCGTCGCGAGACCGTAGCGGACCTCGCGACGGTTCATCTCGTGCACGAGGGTCGTGAGGATCCGCGCCCCCGAACAGCCGAGCGGGTGACCGAGGGCGATCGCTCCCCCGTTGACGTTCACCTTGGCGCGATCTAGTCCCAACTCTTCGATGCAGGCGAGAGATTGTGCGGCGAACGCCTCGTTGAGCTCGATGAGATCGAGATCGTCGACCGACAACCCCGCACGATCCAGTGCCTTGCGCGTAGCGAACACGGGACCGACCCCCATCCGGCGTGGTTCCACCCCGGCAACCGCGGTCGCGACGACGCGCGCCATCGGCTTCCAATGATTGGCGTCTGACGCCTCTCGTGTTGCGAGTAGCACGGCAGCCGCTCCATCGTTGATCGGAGATGAGTTCCCCGCCGTGACGGTGCCGCCCGACACGAAGGCAGGCTTGAGCTTCGAAAGCTTCTCGATGGTGGTGTCCGGGCGAGGCGGCTCGTCTGCGTCGAGAACTATCGGGTCTCCCCTCCGCTGAGGGACCGTCACCGCGACTATCTCGTCCTTGAAACGTCCTTCGTCGCGCGCCTGGACCGCGCGCCTGTGGCTCTCGAGAGCGAATTCATCTTGAGCTTCCCGGTTGACGTCGTACTCGGCTCCGATGATCTCCGCCGTTTCGCCCATCGCGTGTGTGCCGTAGAGCTCCTTCATGCGCGGGTTCACGAACCGCCATCCGATCGAAGTGTCATGGATCTCGGTTGTGCGCTGGAAGGGAGCCTCGGCCTTCGACATCACGAACGGCGCACGCGTCATCGATTCGGAGCCTCCGGCGATGATGATCTCGGCTTCGTCGCTGCGTATCTCCCGCGCTCCGCTGTTGACGGCCTCGAGCCCCGAACCGCACAGCCGGTTCACCGTCGCTCCGGGGATCTCGACAGGCAGTCCGGCGAGGAGCAAGGCCATGCGGGCGACATTGCGATTGTCCTCCCCCGCCTGGTTCGCGGCCCCCCACACGACGTCCCCCACCTCTGCCACCGGGATCTGGTTCCGCTGAACCAACGCCTCGATCACGTGTGCGGCCAGATCGTCCGGCCGCACCGAGGCGAACGCACCGGCGAACCGCCCCATAGGCGTACGCACGGCGTCGATGATGAACACGTCCTTCATGCGGCCAATCCTCGCACGAGGTTCCGCGTCCTATTCACGGCTCCATGCCTCGATCAGCGGGAGGAGGTCGGGGAGCGTCTCGATCGTCGCGTCCGGCTCGACCTCGTGATCGGGGACCATCGGGTTCGGGCGAAGGACGGCGCGGAGGCCCGCTCGCTTGGCTCCGTAGATGTCGTCCCAGGGCCTGTCACCGACGAACACGCTCTCGGTCGCGCTTACCCCGAGGAGCCGCATGACCGCGGCGAAGGACTCCTCGTGAGGTTTCGTGACCTCCAATTCGCTCGTGTAGACGCGCGCGTCGATCAGGTCGATGAGCCCGGCTTCCGTGAGAAGCCGTTCGTGGAAGTCGGCGGGCCACGTCGTGTTCGATAGGAGCCCGATCTTCAGGTCGCGTTCCCGCAGGGCCTCCAGAACCGAGGCCGCGTCCGGGTCGTGCGTGATGTGCTCCGTGAGTCCTTCGAGATGTTTCAATTCCGCCTCTTCAAGCGCGGTCTCGGCCAGCTCGAGCCTGAACTCCTCGGCGGCGGAGCGAAGCAGGTCGGTCATCCTGCTGCTCTTGTGCTCCGTGCGCGACAGCTCCCACACCTCGGCCTCCAGCACCCCGAGGTGGCGTGCGATCTCCTCGGCGCGCTCGGGGCTCATGTGCTCCGCTGCGGCCGTCCACACCTCGTTCAGGTAGTAGTGAGTCTCGAGAGGGAGCGTGAGCGTCCCTCCCCAATCGAAGATGACGGCGCGCGGCCGAGCCATCAGACCTCGAGGGACGAGTAGGCCACGATCCCCCGATGGACCCCTGTCACGGTCTTTCGGATCTTCTTCTGCAATTCCGAGCCGAGCGTGACTTCTTCGAGCTGGCGGAGAAGGTCGACGAGCTGTTTCGTCGAGCGAACGAAGTCGCCCGGCGCATCCTCCTCGTCGAGAACCGTCTCGAGGGGACGACCGGCGGCCCACGCGTGCGCGCGCATCGCGAAGCCCGGGTCCGGCTCGCGGGTGAGATCGAGGCCGCGTCCCTCCTCCTCGGCGCGGATCGTCCTCCACATCTTCATCAGCTTGCGCCACGCGGCCTCGCAACTCCTCGTCGGCATGTCGCTCTGCACGGGTCCCTCCGGGCCCCTCGTCTCGTACACGAGGGTCGAGCAGACCGCAGCTATCTCCGGGGGGTCCAGGTTGTCGAGCAAACCCTGCTCCAGTGCTTCGACGACCAACAGGTCGGCCTCGTTGTAAACGCGCGTCAGGTTGTCGCCCTTCTGCGTCAAGGTCCAGTTCTCGACGTACCCAAGCTGCTCCAGGATCCCAAGCACCTGATCGAAGCGACGAGCGAGGGTTCCCGTCGTTCGGTTTATCTCCCGCGTCTTCCGCTTTATCTCGCGCTCGAGACTGATCGCGCGGTCGAGGAAGTGAACATGCCGGCCGAGCTCGGGACACTTGTGAACCGGATGCGATTCGATCGAGCGCCGGAGAGCCTTGATCTCATCGGGCTCCTTCTTCGCCGGGTCCCCATTCTCAGAGGGCTCGGTTGCGGTGAAGGTCCGGACCGCCTCCGCGAGCACGTGGCGTTCCTGTGGGTCTTTGATCGCCGTTCGGTCGATCGGGCCGAGGCGACCCAGCCGCTTCGGCGGCAGCGGAAGCTCGGCCGCCGAGAGCCTCACGAGAGATCCGTTGCGCCCGATCGCCATGACCCTGGGACGGCGCTCGGAACGACTCTGGATCACGTCGAGGACCACGTAGCGGCCCCTTCTCTTGCCCGCGGGCACCTCGACGACGTCGCCGGCCTTGAGACGCCCGAGCGCAGCACCCACGTCGCCGGTGCGCGTGCGTCCCGAGGGCCTCCCCTCGAGCTTCTGCAGCCTCTGAACGAGCTCGCGGTACTCGTGCACGTCCCCCAACTCGCAGCTCGCCCGCTCCCGGTAGGAGGCGAGGTAAGCCTCTTGTCTCTCCTTCTCCGCCTCCAGTCGAACGACACCCCGATTGGCCTGGAACTGTGCGAACGACGAGTTGACGAGGTGCTCGGCCTCCTCCAGCCGGTAGTTCCGAACGAGGTTCACGGCCATGTTGTAGGACGGCTGGAACGACGAGCGAAGTGGGTACGTCCGGGTGGATGCCAGCCTCGTGATCTGGTCGAACGGGGTGAACCGCTGGAGCAGGGTGACTGCGTGACCGACTTCGTCGATGCCGCGACGGCCCGCGCGACCCGCAAGCTGTGTGAACTGTCCCGGCGTGATGAGCTCGTGCTTCTCACCGGTGAACTTCGTGAGGTTCTCGATCACGACGGTGCGCGCCGGCATGTTTATCCCGAGAGCAAGGGTCTCCGTCGCGAACACGGCGCGTATCAGGCCGCGCGAGAAGAGCTCCTCGACGATCTCCTTGAACGGCGGGATCATGCCCGCGTGGTGAGCGGCGATGCCTCGCTCGAGCCCGCTGATGAAGTCGGGGTAACCGAGGATGTCGAGCTCTACCGGCGTCAACTCGAGCACGCGGGACTCCGCGTACTCCCGGATCTCCTTGCGTTCGTCGGGAGCCGTGAGATTCAGCCCTTCCCGCAGGCATTGCTTGACCGCCTCGGCACATCCCTTGCGGGAGAAGATGAAATAGATCGCGGGGAGCATGTCCTCCGTCAGGAGTCGTTCGACGACCTCGGTGCGCCACGGGATCCGAGCACGCTTGCCGGCCATCCTTTGGTCCCCGCGCTGCGGGCGCCTTCCTTCCCGGTGACGTCTGCGCCTGTCGAATTCGCGCCCCCGGGGGTTCGGGATCACCGTCCCGTCCGGCCGGCGCACGAACATGGGGAGCAACTCGTCCGACGCGAAGTACCAGTACCGCAGCTCTACCGGCCGCTTCTCTTCGATGATGACTTCCGTCCGCCCTCGCAGCGTCTGCAACCAATCGGCGAACTCTTCCGCGTTGGACACCGTCGCAGAGAGAGACACGACCTGGATGTCGACAGGGAGGTGGATCAGGACCTCTTCCCACACGGCCCCCCGGTACCGATCCTGGAGGTAGTGGACCTCGTCGAGGACGACGTAACGCAGTCCCTGAAGTGTCGGCGAGTCCTCGTAGATCATGTTGCGAAGAACCTCTGTGGTCATCACGACGATCGGCGCGTCGCCGTTGATCGAGTTATCGCCGGTCAGGAGGCCGACGTTTTCGGCGCCATGTATCGCGATGAAGTCGCCGAACTTCTGGTTCGACAGCGCCTTGATGGGCGTCGTATAGAAGGTCTTCCCGCCGCGGCGCATAGCGAGCCAGGCTGCGAACTCCCCCACCACGGTCTTGCCGGCTCCAGTGGGGGCCGCGACGAGCACGGAGGATCCGTCGAGGAGCGCGTTGCAGGCCGTTCTCTGGAAGGGATCGAAGGTGAAGCCGTAGGAGCGTTCGAAGTCCTCCGACGTGGTGCCGGGAAGCTGCATGGAGCTAGCCGCCCCCGTTTCCTCCGGAGTCGTTCCCTCCACCCGAGTTATCTCCCCCGCCCCCGTTTCCTCCGGAGTCGTTCCCTCCACCCGAGTTGCCTCCCCCGCCCCCGTCCTCGGTTGGGAGGACCGTCGGGATCGGGCTCGGTTGTGTTTGCGGCGCGGAGTCCGGGGCCCGCAACCCGGAGGGGCTGAGGTCCACCTCGCCGCGCAACTGGTCGAGGATCGCGATCGCCCCAGTGAGCACTTGACCGGCCTGGGCGTTCTGCGAGGCACCTCTCAACAAGAGGTCGTCCTGCAGTTTCTCGTCTGCTTTTGGCACGAGGGCGAAGGTGTCCGCTGCGTTCGTGTACCCGAGGATCGCCTGGGCGATCAGCCCATGCACCGCGGCGACGTCATCTTCCGGAAGGACTCCGGACAGCGCCTCTTGTGCGGAGGAGAGACTGGTTCGCCAGCCGGCGGCGGTCTTATCGAGCTGCTTCACCAATTTGGGGGACGAGGTGGTGGGGACCGTGGCCATCTCGCTGGCCGGGGTGTTCAAGGGTTGGAGCACGCCTCGGATCTGGCTCGTGTAGTCGTCCAGCACATCGGCCTGCCGCTCAACCTCTTTGGCTTCATTGCGGGCGCTGCCTATGGCCCAGATGAGGGTGCCGATCGCGACGACCACGAGGATCCCGATGACGAACATGCCGTCGCGCGTTCTGTAGAACGGCGTGGGGCCCCTGCGGGCGGACGCAACCGGTCTAGGGGCCTGCGCGGGACGCCTCGTGCCCCCGCTTCCCCTGCTCCCGGACTTCTTCTTTCCCTTGATAGCCATCGGCGCCAGACCCTACCAAAGGGGTTTAGGTGTCCCCGCTCGTCGCTCGCGCAGCTTTCGCCTTCCGGCGCTTGACGATCTTCAGGAGCACGATGGTCAGCTCGTAGAAGGCGTACAGCGGAACGGCCATCGCCAGCATCGTGTAGGGGTCCTGACTCGGAGTGACCACCGCGGACAATG
>JAXDJL010000251.1:0-6467 GCA_034665685.1 Actinomycetota bacterium
GAGGAGATGCGAGATAGGACCCTTGTGAACAAGCCGTTGCACCCGCTCCTCTTCGCCGCGTATCCCGTCCTGTTCCTGTTCGCTCAGAACCTGAACGAGGACGTCTCCTTCGAGGACGTCATGTGGCCGCTCGTGGCCTGCCTCGCCGTTGCAGGCGTCGTCTATGGGATCGCCGCGGGATTGCTGCGCAGCTCGCACAAGGGAGCCCTCGTCACGACGACCCTCGTTCTGCTGTTCTTCTCCTACGGTCACATCCTCGACCTTTTCAGTGGGCGGACGGTCTTTAGCAACGATGGGATCCTCTTGCCGATCTGGGGTGCGTTGGCCGTCTACCTGATCTTCAGGATCGTCCGGTCCGATCGAGATCCCGCCCGGCTGTCCGGGAACCTCAATCTCATCGCCCTGGTTCTGATCGCTCTGAACCTCGTGCCGATCCTTCTGCACCACCCGGCGGCCATAGCCGCGGACACCGGCCCCCTCGCCATCCCCGGGGTCGAGGATGTGCCGGACGAAGCGAAACGCGATATCTACTACCTGATCTTCGACCGGTACCCGAACCCGCAGACCTTCGAGAACCTCTACCACTTCGACAACAGCGATCTGTTCGACTTCCTCGAGGAGAAGGGCTTCTACATCGCCCGCGACACGCTCGCGAACCACTTGAAGACGCAACACTCGCTCGCGTCCTCGCTCAATCTCCGTTACCTCAACTATCTGCACGACGACGCCGCCGGGGCCGACGACGACCAGACGCCGGTACAGCAGTTGCTTCAGAACTACAAGCTGGAGCGCTACCTGAAGTCGCTTGGCTACCGGAGCATCCACCTCGGGTCGTGGTTCCCCCCGACGCTCGAGGACTACGCGGCCGACGACAACTTCAGGTTCAATTCTTGGTCCCAGTTCTCATCGCGCCTGTTGGAAACGACGATGTGGAGAGGCGTCAGGCGCGAGCTCGGGATCAGAGACCCCTTCGATTTCTGGGTCATCCAGCGCAAGCACGCGCTCTATCAGTTCGAGAAGCTGAAAGAGATCAAGGAGCTTCCCGGCCCCAAGTTCGTGTTCGCCCACTTCCTCTTGCCGCACCCTCCCTACGTCTTCGACAGGAATGGAGGGTTCATAGATCACGAGCCCGTCGACATGGACAAGCCGCGGATGTTCGAGCAACTGAGGTACACGAACAAGCGGATGAAAGAGATGGTGTCGGACTTGTTGGCCGGACCCGACGAGACGGATCCGATCATCGTGATCCAGTCGGACGAGGGGCCGCATCCGCCGCGGTATCAAGCGACCGAGGACTTCTTCGACTGGACGACCGCGACGAGGGCCGAGCTGGGCGAGAAGCTCCGCATCCTCAATACCTATTACTTGCCCGGCGTCGATCAGGATCGTTTGTATCCCTCGATCTCGCCGGTCAACAGCTTCCGCCTGATCTTCGACCTCTATTTCGGAGCCGACATGCCCTTGTTGAAGGACCGCAGCTTCGTCTTCCACGACTGGCATCACCTGTACGACTTCACCGACGTGACCGACAGATTGCGGCCCGAGAGGTCGCGCGCGGGCGAGTCAGGAGCGAACGAGTAGCGCCACGGGGAAACGGTCCAGCAACTCCGCGAGCTCGATCCGCCCCCCCTGAAGATCGCGATCGCCCAGCTCATCGCGCCACCGTCCCTCCGGCAGCTCCAACGTCGTTCCCTGCCAACCGATCTCTCGAAGGCCGATCGGGAGCCGGGGCGCGATCACGGCCAGCTCGCTCGCCCTGAGATAGGCGAGTGCGTGGTCCGCGGCCGGACCGTCGGCGAGAAGGGGCTCGTACGGGGAGCTCGCTTCGAACGCCTGAGGTCGTCTCCGCCTGAGGTGGAGGGTCTTCGCGGTGAGGAAGAGCTTCGGAAGTCCCTCGTCCCGTCGCTCCCAGGCTGCCGACGCATCTGCGGCGAGGGCTTGCTCGAGGAGAGCGCGCCGCATCGCAAAGTCGACGGGCCGGCGGTTGTCGGGGTCCACGAGACTGAGATCCCAGAGCTCCGCGCCCTGATAGGTGTCCGGCACGCCGGGATAAGTGAGCTTGATCAGCACCTGAGCCAGCGAGTTGATGCGGCCGGGCTCGATCAGGGGAGTCACGAAGGCCTCCAGCTCATCACGCAGTGCCTCATCTCCCATCACGCCTCGGGCGAGGCTTTCGAGTGCGGTCTCGTAAGTGGGGTTCGGATCGAGCCACGATGTGTGTCGCTTCGCCTCGCGCGTTGCCTTGGTCAGGAAGGCCACCGCGCGCTCCGCGTCGAGAGGCCAGGCACCGACGATCGTCTGCCACAAGAGGTACTCCGCGTTGCGATCGGGCAGGCCGTGAGTCCGGTGACGCACCGCCATCTCCGACCAGCGTTCGACGGCAGCGCGCCACCGATCTGGGATCTCGGATAGGAGCGCGAGGCGCGCCCTGACGTCGTCGCTCCGCTTCGTGTCGTGCGTTGAGGTTGCCAGCATGGAACGAGGGCGGGTCTGATTCGCCTCCGCCGCGATCTCGTGGAAGCGGGGGAGTGCGACACCGAAGCGACCCGGATCGCCGCCCACCTCGTTCAAGGCGACGAACCGGTTGTAGTTGTAGAAGAGAGTGTCCTCGACACCCTTGGCCATGATCGGTCCCGACGCCTGTTGGAAGCGCGCCACGAAGGCGGCCCGGCCCTCATTCCCCTCGGCCTCGAGGAACACGACGGACAGCCGATCGAAGATCTCTTGGTCCACGTGTGGGGCATTCCTACGGGCAGTCGCGAGCGCGTCCTTCAGGATCGCCCGGTCCCGTTCGCCCGCCCTGCCCTTCGGTGAGATGTACGTCCGGTAGACGGGAAGCGCCGCGATCGTTTCGGCGAGAGCGACCCGAGCCTCGTCTGCGACCTGTTGCGTCGCCTCCATCCACCCCTCGTTCTCGAAAACGCGGATCAACTCGCGAGTGAGGCGAGCGATGTCGCTCGCCATGATCGATCGCATCACCAGAAGCTTCTTCTCGCGCGTCGAGTCCTCGAGGTCGGTCGTCTCTCCGATGAACGCTTGGTAGATGGAGGTCATCGCCGCTTCGGCGGCGGGGTCGATGAGCACACCGGTCGCGACGTTCAAGAAGTCGTAGCCGGTGGTGCCTTCGACGGGCCAAGCACGGGGGAGCTCCTCACCGGGCTCGAGGATCTTCTCGACGACGAGATAAGCGTCCGCGCCGACTCGCTTGCGAAGCTTTTCGAGGTAGCCCTGCGGATCGTGCAGTCCGTCGACGTGATCGACGCGCAGTCCCTCCAGGTGGCCGTCCTCAACGAGCGACAGGACCAAGCGGTGCGTGGCCTCGAACACCTCCGGCACCTCCATGCGCAGTGCAACGAGGTCGTTGATGTCGAAGAAGCGTCGGTAATTGATCGAGCGCGCCGCGCGCCGCCAGTGGCAGAGCAGGTAGTGCTGGCGAGCGAGCAACGCGCGCCAGTCGATCTCCGCTCCTCGTTCGGGGGCCGTTCCCGGGGCGAAGGGGAAGAGATGCTCGTAGTAGCGAAGGACGGGCTCTCCGACCTCCTCTCCCACGGCGAGCTCACCTCTCTCGATCACTCGCTCCAGCTCCTCTCCCAGAACGGGAGCCATGACCTTGCCGCGCAGGTCCTCTTGCGGCGCGTCCCAGTCGATGTCGAAGAAGTCCGCGTATCTGCTGTCTCTTCCGTGCTTCAGGACGTCCCACCATCGTTTGTTGTCGCGTCCGATGGCGGCGTGATTCGGAACGATGTCGAGGATCTGCCCCAATCCGTTGTCCGCCAACGCTGTGGACATCCGCTCGTACGCGGCGTTGCCGCCGAGCTCGTCGTTCAGCTTGCTGTGATCGACGACGTCGTACCCGTGCGTGCTCCCACGGCGCGCCTCTAGGAAAGGAGAGAAGTAGACGTGGCTTACGCCCAACGCCTGGAGGTACGGGGCGATGCCGGCGACGTCGTCGAAGGTGAAGCCCGGATGCAGTTGAACCCGGTACGTTGCCCGGACGTCGGTCACTCTCGGCGCAGGACGATCACGGAATGCGACTCGACAAGGACGTCTTCACCCGACTTGTGAGCGACGGAGCCCTCTTCCAAGGAGGGCCGGTTCGTGTCGATGACCTCCGCCCATATCTCGCCCCAGTCTCCGCTCGGGAGGGTGAATGACAGCGCCGACGAGTCGGCGTTGAACAGGATGAGGAAGCTGTCGTCGCTCAATGTCTCCCCGTGGGGGCCGGGGTCCGGCAGTACCTCTCCGTTGATGAACATCCCGAGCGCTCTCACGAAGCCCGTGCTCCATTGCTCCTCGGTCATCTCGTGCCCGTCGGGATTGAACCAGCCGATGTCCTTGGTTTCCGCACCGAATACCGGGCGACCCTGGAACCACTTGCGGCGCCGGAACACGCGGTGCCGTTGCCGGAACGCCATCACTCGCCGTGCGAAGCCGAGCAGAGCGAGATGTTCGTCGGGCTGCGACCAGTCGTACCAGGAGATCTCGTTGTCCTGGCAGTAGGCGTTGTTGTTCCCGAACTGCGTCCTCGACATCTCGTCGCCCCCGAGGATCATCGGCACTCCCTGGGATAGCGCCAGCGTCAGGAAGAAGTTCCGCTTCTGCCTCTCTCGCAACTCGCGCACCTCAGGGTCGTCGGTCGGCCCCTCGACACCACAGTTCCACGAACGGTTGTGGTTCTCTCCGTCCATGTTGTCCTCGCCGTTCGCCTCATTGTGCTTCTCGTTGTAGGTGACGAGGTCGTTGAGCGTGAATCCGTCGTGCGCGGTCACGAAGTTGATGCTGGCGTACGGCTTGCGGCCGTTGTCTTCGTAGAGATCGGAGCTGCCGGTCAAGCGGAAGGCGAACTCAGCGAGAGTGGCCGGTTCTCCGCGCCAGTAATCGCGCACGACGTCGCGGTACTTGCCGTTCCACTCCGACCAGAGCGGCGGGAAGTTGCCGACCTGATAACCACCCTCGCCCACATCCCACGGCTCCGCGATCAGCTTCGTTCGAGAGAGCACGGGATCCTGATGGATGATGTCGAAGAAGGCAGAGAGTCGGTCGACATCGAACAGTTCGCGCGCCAGTGCGGCGGCCAGGTCGAACCTGAACCCGTCCACGTGCATCTCGGTGATCCAGTAGCGAAGGCTGTCCATGATGAGCTTCAGGACCTGCGGGTGCCGGACGTTCAAAGAGTTGCCGGTACCGCTGAAGTCGAAGTAGTAACGAGGATCCTCGGCCACCAAGCGGTAGTAAGCGGGATTGTCGATGCCGCGGAACGAGAGCGTCGGGCCGAGTTGATTGCCTTCGCCGGTGTGGTTGTAGACGACGTCGAGGATCACTTCGATCCCGGCCTCGTGCATCGTCTTGACGAGATGCTTGAACTCGTTCACCTGCTGCCCGGCGATACCGCGGGCGCTGTACTCGGCGTGGGGGGCGAAGTAACCGATCGAGTCGTAGCCCCAGTAGTTGCGGAGTCCCTGGTCGACGAGGTGCTTCGGATGGATGAAGTGATGCACCGGGAGGAGCTCGACGGCCGTGACGCCGAGCAGTTGAAGGTGTTCGATCGCGGCCGGCTCGGCCATGCCCGCGTAGGTCCCTCGCAGCTCCTGCGGGATCCCGGGGTGGGTGGCCGTGAAGCCCTTGACATGGGTTTCGTAGATGACGGTCTCGTGCCACGGGATGCCCAGCGGCTTGTCGTCGCCCCAGTCGAATGACGGGTCGACCACCACCGACTTCGGGATCCTTTGAGCGTCGTCCGCGTCTAGGTAAGCGAGGTCGGCTTCCTCCGCGTCCCACGGATACGCGAACACCTCCTGCCCCCAATCGACGTTCCCCTCGATCGCTTTCGCGTAGGGGTCGATCAGGAGCTTGGAGGGGTTGAACCGAAGTCCTTTCTCGGGCTCGAAGGGGCCGTGCACCCGGAACCCATAACGCTGGCCGGGTCCTACTCCTGGCACGTACCCGTGCCACACGAACGCGGTCACCTCCGATAGTGCGAGGCGCGTTTCCTCTCCCGATCCGTCGAACAGGCAGAGCTCGACGCGCTCGGCATCCTCCGAGAACAGAGTGAAGTTGGTGCCTTCGCCGTCCCACGTGGAGCCAAGGGGGAACGAGCGGCCGGGCCAGATCGGAGTCATGAGGCAAAGGAGCTTAAGGGCACGAAACGCGCTCTGATACGCTCCCGCTGTGCCTCAGGCGGACCAACAAGCCCTTCGACGTCTGCTCGATCTGCAGACCGAAGACACGGCTATCAAGCGGTTGCAAGATCGGCGCGGAGCCCTTCCCGAGGCGGTACGTCTCGACGAGGTGAAGGCGCGCCTCGAGGAGCTTGAAGCCGATCTCGAGATCGCGGGGAAGCAGAACGAGGAGATCGCGCGCGAGCGCGGCCGGCTCGAAGGAGAGATCCAACTCCTCGATCAGAAGACCACCAAAGAGGAAGCGCGCCTCCTCTCCGGCAAGGTCTCGAATCCCAAGGAGCTCGGCGC